>JAGACC010000104.1 GCA_017614295.1 Treponema sp. | reverse complement strand
GTTACCCCGTTGGCTACGGAGGGAATCCGCTACAAGTGGTACCTTAACGGTAACCCGGCAGAAAACGGAAGCGGCTCTTACCTTGTCTGGACACCAAGTAGAAAAGGCACTGCGGTTGTAGGCCTTGAGGTAACCGGCGTAAAGTCTGGCTACAAGGTGCTATCCAATAAGCTTACGATTAATATTAACGCTCGTGACTTGCTCGCAGGAAACATTGGTTTCTGGCAGGGAGAGGGCGCAAATTCAAATCTTGGTATTTACATTTCCGCAGACGGAAAGCTTTACACTGCAAAGTATGTTACCGAGGCAAACGGAAAGAAGCACTGGGTACGCACAGAGGACTACTCTCAGACCGTAAACAACAGCCTTGAATTTAAGCCTCGTGTTAGCGAAAGTGCAAACGGAAAGTATATCTACCAGAACGGAAAGATTTACGCCGCCGGAAACTTGGACAATGCTCCTGCAAATACAAAGTGCGTCTACGCAAAGAAGTCAGGCTCTATAATTCCTGATGTTCCAATGCTTGTCTCAAAGCTGCCGTCGGTTACCCTTAAGCTTTCACCTTCTACTTTGACTGCAAAGGATGAGGGTCTTGTTTCTACCAACATTTCCTATCTGAACGAGGATGTCACATACAAGTGGTATGTGAACGGAATCCGTGTTGCAAACGCAAGCGGTAGCACATACAGGTCAAAATTCAGCGCAGGCAAGAACACTGTCTATGTAGAAATTGTCGGAAGCAAATCGGGTGCTACAAAACGCTCCGAGACGCTTTCATTCAATGTTAACGAGAACATCGACAACATCTACGGCCTCTACAGGAACGGAAATTCTAACAACGGCCTTTATGTGTCAACAGACAAGAAGCTTTACTATGCATATATAAAAGAGGGTACTTCAAGCTGGTACTATATCAATGAACCTGTGGGCTACTTGAACGCTGACGGTTCATTTACGACTAGCGGAGGCTCCCTTGAATATGTTGCCGCAGCGTCAAGAATCCAGGGTATCTACCCCAATCTTTCCGGCAACAAGACTCAGGTAAGCGCTACAAAGATTGCAGGCACACCTATTGCAGCAAATGCCGTAAGCTCATCCAAAAAGCCTGTCGTGGAAGTTCCAGCTTCTGTAAAGGAAAATGCAGACGCAAAATTTGTTGTAAGGAATTTCTCTGCTGATGAGCCGCTTACATATACATGGAAATTCAGCAACGGGAAGACTGCTACCACTACCGTTGGCGAATGCACGCAGAAGTTTGCAGCCGGAAGCTACAGCGTAACGGTAACCGTAAAGGGCTCTGTTTCTGGAAAGAGTTCTCTCTCCGACCCAAAGACCTTTACTGTTTCTTCATCTGTTCCAGCTCCAACTCCAACGCCGACACCTACGCCAACGCCGACACCTTCACAGGATTCTTCCATAACTTCCAGCGGAGTATGGGTATGCAACTCAAAGACTTCTTACGGATACTACTTTGACGGAAAGGGTGCAATCTTCCAGGCATACGAGGTAAAGAAGAACGGCAAGAGCGAATTTGTCTACATCCCTGTTCAGCTTGGATCTGTTGGCAGCAACTGGATAAACGTGCCTTCACCTTACAAGATGTCTTATGCGGACGGAAAGATTACCGCTTCTGGAAAGATTGCCGGTGTTGAATGCAGCGGAACCTTTACAAAGCAGAACAAGTCTATCCGCAAGGCAAAGCTTGTTGACGGCAGCGCATGGAATTCTTACAAGATTAAGCTTAACGAGCAGCACGGAAACATTGGCAACGGCTTCCTTGGCGACGTAGAGCTTCCAGACCTTGACGAAGACGTAACATACGAATGGTATGTAAACGGTTCAAAGGCTTCTACGGACAGCACTCTTAAGGGTAAGATTCTTAAAGAGGGAGACAATGCCGTCTACTGCCGAATCACAGGAAAGATTTCCGGTGTTTCAGTTGTTACGCAGACTGTTACAATTAATGGAAAGAAGTAGCAAAAAATCTTGCTCCGGTAATTTTGCCGGGGCATTTCTTATTCAAGCGGAGAGGGAAAAATAACAGGAGGATATATGAGAGGTTTGCGGAAAATATTTTTAACAATCCTTGCTGTGATTGCACTTTCTCAGGCTCTCTTTGCCATGGGTTCAAAAGACTCTGGCAAGCCAAAGCTAAAGGGGGTTCTGGTTTCCAAAGACGGACAGATTTACCCCAAGGGTACAAACTACATAACACTTAACGTTGCGGGGGATAACTCATTCACCTTTACCGCAACAAGCGATCCTGTGGCAAACGGAACACCGGTAAAAGTTACCAGCGCAAATCCGTCTGTGGCACAGGTTACTCAGAGCGCATCAAGCTCTTCTGTTTTTACCATAACTGCATTAAAGCAGGGCGGAACTTATGTTGAAGTAAAATGCGACTACTACAAATTTATTTTTAGCATAACGGTAAACGACACTTCTGAAGCCGGAATTGCAAGGGCAAAAAGCGAGCAGCAGAGAAAGGAAGAGGAGCTAAGGGAAATCCAGAGGCAGGCAGAAGCCAACACCCAGGCAGATCTTCTTAGAAAGGAACAGGAAGCTCAAAGGCAGGCAGAGGCAAACGCCCAGTCTACATGCAGCCCAAGCACTGGCTCAAGCGGCTCATCTGGCTCTTCTTGCACACCAGGCCCGGCAACAACTAATGCTGCTACGGCAACGGTTATCTGCACGGCTGATTCAAAGGGCTTTGTGGCGGTTAAGGGAGCAACTGTAAAAGGCTCTGTTAGCGGTTCAGAAGTATTTGTTTCCGGCCGCACGGTAACTAGTCCCGATTTGTATGTATGCGACCACGAGGTAACCCAGGCTGAATATGAAAAATACTGCACCTACAGGGGCAATGTTCCAAACTCTGACTGGGGCAATCCTCTGAACGGCCATTACGGGGCAGGTTCAAACTATCCTGTTTTCTTTGTGGACTGGTACGATGCTGTAACCTACTGCAACAAGCGCAGTGCAGCAGAAGGCTACACCCAGGTTTACACAATTTCCGGGGACAACGTAACTGCAAACTTTAATGCAAACGGCTACCGCCTTCCTACCGAAGCTGAATGGGAATACATTGCACGCGGCGGCTTTAACGGAATACCAAGCACTCAGACCACATATTCTGGAAGCGACAGCATTTCTGCTGTTGGCTGGTACGAGGAGCCAAACGGAAGCAGACCACACCTAGTAAAGCAGAAGGCTCCCAACAGGCTGGGGCTTTACGACATGAGCGGCAACGTTTTTGAATGGTGCTGGGACTACTACGGCAATATTAACAGCAGCACCTGTGCATACGGCCCTTCTTCCGGCTCAGAGCGCATCTTGCGTGGCGGTGCCCTTAATCTGTTTGCCGGCGGATGCTCAGTTGCTTACAGAAGCCATTTGCAGCCATACAATGCCTGCAACAGCAACATTGGTTTCCGCGTGGTGCGCAACACAGCAGGCTCTTCTGGAAGCACAGGCAGCTCTGGCAGCACGGGTAGCAGTGGCAGCACAGGCTCTTCCGGCACAGGCACGTCTTCTTCCACACTTAAGGTTGGCGACATAGTTTATTCAGACGGAACAACTTCTTCTGCAGCAAACTACAATTCTTCAAAGACGGCTGTTGCAGTTATATTTGAGCCTTCAAGAAAGCTGGGCGTTGGACTAAAGAAGCCTGTCGTAAAAACATTCGTTGCTTCAAATTCAACAAAGGGATACAGCACAAACCTTGGCACAAGCACTAGTGACGGTTCAAAGAGCTTTGAGACTGTTGCAAGGCTTGACCCGGACGGTGCTTTGAACCAGGCAACCTATTACCCGGCATTCCATTACGCAAACACATACAGCGCCACAGGATTCAGCGAGGGCTGGTACCTTCCTTCTTTGGGAGAGGCAAAAACCCTCTTTGAAAACCTTGCAACCGTAAACGCATCAATTGCAAAGATAAACGGAGTGTCTCAGATTACCCAGTGGATATGGTCTTCCACACAGGTTCAAAGCATGGACACAAGGACTTATTCCGTAAAGGACGGCACAACCTACTACTGCGAAAAGTACGTTGGTCACTACGTAGCGCCAATACGCTCCTTTGATCCGGCTATTGCGGCAGAGACAATTTCTTCCTACAAGAATGCACTTGCAATAGCAAAGGCAAACGCTTCTTCTGGCTCTGGTTCGGGATCCGGTTCTGGAAGCGGAAGCAGTACAAACCTTTCCGGACTTACGGAAGCTGCAAAGAAGCATACTGCGGAAGAGATTGCTGTCTTGACGGAACAGAACTATGCAAGGACCACCCCCAAGGAATATGTTCAGACAAGGCTTATTCCGCTAAGGCAGAGCTACACAGGAGACAAGCTTGCGGCTCTTAACGAATGTATTTCCGAGATGAACGCAATGACGGCTCTTTCTCCTTTGGACTGGGGCGAAGGTCTTTACAAGGCTGCAGATGAATGGGCTCGCACCCAGGGACCAACAGGTCAGACAGGCCATGCATCCAACACTTGGGACCGCGTAAAGAAATACTGCTCATACTCTACATCCGGAGAAAACATTTCTTACGGACCAAATACAGGCAAAGAGATAGTTATTCAGCTGCTTGTTGACTACGGCGTTGCAGACAGGGGACACAGAAAGAACATTCTTTCCGGAAAGTTTACCCATGCAGGGGCTGCAATAGAAACACACTCCTACTACCGCTACGAATGCGTAATTGACTACGCAGGCGGTTACAGGGAGAAGTAATTCTAGGGACAAGTATTTATCCTAATTGGACGCGTGCATTGCAGATGTCTTTTTCCAAGGGATGTCTTCTTTGCACGCGTTCTTGCTTTAAAGCCTAGCCCCGGGCGTAGGGGCGAGTTGCTTGCAACTCGTTGCCGTAGGCAATGGAGGCGAGAGCCGGAATCCCGGAGCACGGGATACACAAGCGTCTTTTTGACGTGTAGCGGCAAAAACACTTTAACCAATGCATACGCTCCAGAATCATACGCTCCAGTTGAAAGCCTTGCATTTTTATGCTACAATATTTGGCATGAAACAGAAGGCTTCGGATTTTGACTATAAGCTGAGCAGGCAGCGCAGCATTTTTATTTCTCACGCACTTTCAATTGGTATTTTTGCGATAATATTCATTACGATTGTTTTAAATGTACTTATTTTTCCTGTGCACGTCCGCTCAGATACGATGGAAAAAGACATGCCCCGTGATAGCGCGGTTTTTGTATGCCCCTTCCTTCGCACGCCACGCAGGGGAGACGTTGTTTATCTTGACAGGACAGACGGTGTAAAGCTTTCTGTTATGAAAAACGTGGTGAATTCCGTAGTGGGATTTTTTACGGCCCAGAGGTTCTTTCCTTTTGGATACACCCAGAATATGTCAGGTAAGCCTGTCCTTCGCCGTGTCCTTGCTCTTCCGGGAGACGAAATTTACATGAAGGACTACGTTCTTTACGTTAAGCCCGAGGGAAAGGATCTTTTCCTTACAGAATTTGAACTTGTTCCAAAGCCTTACAACACGCAGATTTATTCTGTTCCGGCTGAATGGGACGGAATTGGTTCTTTTGGAAACATGCCCAAGCAGGTTCTTAAGGCAGACCAGTATTTTGTTCTTGCGGACAACCGCATTGAGGGGGCAGATTCACGCGTTTGGGGCAGCATTAGCTCTTCCCGCATAAAGGGACGCGCGGTTCTTGAATACTTCCCCTTCAACAAATTCAATGTTTTTTAGATGGGCAGCATAGGCCTTTACGTTCACATTCCCTTTTGTCTTGCCAAGTGCGGTTACTGCGATTTTTTTAGCGTAGCATCCGCTTCTTGTGGCGCTTCTGATGAATTTGTTCCCGACTCTTACATAAAAGCCCTTTTGCGTGAGGCTGAATTTTACCGCAGCTATTACGGGATTGACTCTTGGCGGACCGTTTACATTGGCGGCGGAACCCCTAGCCTTATGAGCGCAAGGCAGATTGAATGGCTTTTAGAGGGGCTTTTAAAAGGTACGCAAAAGGATCCCCTGGAATTTACAATAGAAATGAACCCGGAATCTCTTAACAGGGAAAAGCTTTTGGCAGCAAGGGATTGTGGCGTTAGCCGTCTTAGCCTTGGGATTCAGAGTCTTTGCCAGAATGCTCTTACTGCTGTGGGGCGGCATTGTACTGCTTTAAGGGCGGTGGAAGCACTGGATCTTGTTGGCTCTTCCTGGACTGGGGATTTGAGTCTTGACGCAATTGCGGGGCTTCCCAATCAGAACCGGGATGAATTTGAGGCTTCTTTAAAAAGACTTCTTGACTATGAACCTGAGCATTTTTCCCTTTATTCGCTTATGGTAGAGGATGGAACTCCGCTTGAGCGTGCAATTTCTTGTGGAAAGATTCCCTTTGATGAAGATGAGGCGGACGGCCAGTGGCTTTTGGGCAGGGATATTCTTGAACAGAGGGGCTTTTTCCAGTACGAGGTTTCCAATTTTGCGCTTAGGGGGCATGAAAGCTTACACAACGGCTCTTACTGGAAGCAGGATGACTATGCGGGCGTAGGAGCTGGGGCTAGCGGGTCTTTGTACAGCTTTGACGGTCTTGGCGGAGGGCATGGTGTTCGCTGGACGGGTAGCAGGGATATTGGGCGCTATACTTCTTTTTGGAATGAGTTTTCTTTTGATGAACTTTGCGGTAAGGCAGAAAGTTTTACTGGAGGCGAGAAAGGAAGTTCTGTTTGCGGGGCGGGTAGGCTTGGTCTTGCATCTTCTGGAGCGGCATCTCTTTTTGAGTCTGTAAAAGGCATACCTGCTGAATTTGAAAGCCTGGACCTTGAAACCCTTGAATTTGAATACCTTATGATGGCACTCCGCACGCTGGAAGGGGTAAATTCAAATGAATACAAAAGGCGCTTTTCTAGTCTTGAACCCTGGAATGGCGACCTTAGGAAAAGGCTCTGGGAGAATCCCCTGTGGAAGGAATTTGAGGGTAAGAAAATGTGTCTTTGCCGTGAATCCGTGGACGGAAGCATTAATTTTGCCTTGAACAGGGACGGACTTCTTTTTTTGAACTCCCTTTTAAGGAATTTTTAGCCTATTTTTTAGAAAAGCTTTGTTTTTCTACTTGACGAAAAGGGAAAAAATCTTCATAATTATAGTACTTATTTTATGAAGGAGTTCTATCGTGCCTTGTGGAAAGAAAAGAAAGCGCGCAAAGATAGCGACACATAAGCGTAAGAAGAAGCTTAGACGGAATCGGCATAAGAGCAAGTAATTGCCCTAAGCGACTATTATTTGAACATTTGCCAGAAAGACCGCGGTTGTTTGCAAGACTTACTGCGGTCTTTTTTTTCGTGTGTTGTGTTGTTATACGCACGGACTGTGGCCGGGTTTTTTCCCGGCTTTTTTTTTAATTCGTCATTTTTATTCTACATGGGGAAAAATGCTGCAGAATATACATTCACCGCAAGACCTGAAAACAATTCCAGAAAAGAAACTCTCTTCCCTTGCAGAGGAAATCCGAACCAAAATAATTGAGGTTGTTGGAAAGAACGGAGGGCATCTTGCAAGCAATCTTGGCGTTGTTGAGCTTACCATAGCCCTGCACCGAGTCTTTGACAGCCCCAGGGATGCTATTGTCTGGGATGTTAGCCACCAGGGTTACCCCCACAAGCTTCTTACCGGACGCTACGAGCAGTTCCCTACGATTAGGACAAAAGGCGGAATTTCTGGTTTTACCCGCATTCAGGAAAGCCCCCACGACTATTTTGACGCAGGACACGCTTCTTCATCCATTTCTTCTGCCCTTGGACTCCTTGCAGCATGGAAGATAACAGGCAGGAATGACAAAGTTGTTGCAGTTATTGGAGACGGAGCTCTTACCGGTGGAATGGCATACGAAGCTTTAAGCCACGCAGGCCAGCTTGCGCAGAACCTTATCGTAATAGTAAACGACAACAAAATGTCCATAAGCCGCAACACAGGCTCTATTTCCCGCTACCTTTCAAGCCTTACCACTACGGCTTCATACCACAACATTAGGCACAAGATTGACCGCCTTATAGACGACATTCCCTACGTTAACCGCCACATTGGAAAATTTGTTTACAGGCTAAAGAGGGGCTTAAAGGGTCTTTTCTTTTCCAACAATTTCTTTGTAGACCTTGGCTTTGAATACGTAGGACCGCTGGACGGACACAACATAAAGGTTCTTGAAGACACTTTCCGGAGGGTACAGCGTATTCCGCGTCCGGTTGTTATTCATGTTGTTACCAAAAAAGGCCGCGGCTACAGTCCAGCAGAAAATGACCCTGCAACATTCCACGGTGTTGGACCATTCAACATTAGCGACGGTGTTGTTGAAAAATATGACACTCTAAGCTTTACCGAGGCCTTTAGCAGAAAGATTGTTGAAATGGCAAAAAAGGACAGCAGGATTGCGGCCGTTACAGCAGCTATGTCCAAGGGTACAGGCCTTGACTCATTTTCGCGCCACTTTAAGAACCGCTTCTTTGACGTTGGAATAGCGGAGGAGCATGCGGTTACCTTTGCCGGAGGTCTTGCCGCCGGAGGAATGATACCCGTTACCGCAATCTATTCAACCTTCATGCAGCGTTCTGTAGACCAGATTATAGAAGACGTTGCTATGCAGAAGAGGCATGTTGTTCTTGCTTTGGACAGGGCAGGCGCAGTTCCTTCAGACGGAGAGACCCACCAGGGAATCTTTGACATTGCTCTTTTCCGCACGGTTCCAAACCTTGTGATTATGACCGTTTCCAGTGCAGCGGACCTTGGACTTTGCCTAGAGTGGGCGGTCTACGGAACAAATATGCCGGTTTCCATAAGGTGGCCAAAAATGTCATGCCCTTCAGAAATACCTTCCTTTTCAAAGCCAGTGGAAGAAGGTCGTGGTCTTTTTGTTGAATCAGATGAATTTGCCCCGGCTCTTAGCGCAAGGTTAAGCGAAGAAATGGAAAGCAAAGGACTTGGCACATCCGCTTCACAGGATGCTCCGTCCGGGGACAAGGTGCTTTTTGTTTGCACAGGAAGCATGTATTCAGAAACGCTTACGGCAGCGCGTTCACTTTTGCTAAAGGGCGTTGAGTGCGCAATATTCATCCTAAGGTTCATAAAGCCCTTTGATGAGCAGTTTTTCTTGCAGTCAGCCACACCATTCAATTCAATTGTGTTTGTAGAAGACGGAATGAAGGCGGGAAGCTTCTCTTGCTACCTGGAAGGACTTGTTCACCGCACAAGGGAAAACGGCTGTAAGACAAAGGTTCTAGCATTCCCGGACAGCTTCTTTGGATGCGGAACAAGGGACCAGCTCTTGGACGAAGCGGGTATTTCTTCTGCAAAGATAGCGGATGCAGCTTTTAGCCTTGTACAAAAAGCGTCAATTCAGCATAATGATAGTATAGGCACATGAAGAAGCGGAAAGTCCGACTGTCCTCGACTAAGTTCAAGCATTAGCGTGGCCGTGCCGTAAAAGAATTTTGTATGATTTAAGGAGGAAGGGGCGTGACCAGTTTGGATTTCTTAAGAACCGTCTACAATTCTTACATAAGTCCGGTTCTTGACGTGCTGATTCTAGCCTTTTTGCTTTACAAGTCTTACGAAATGATTGTAAAGACAAACACCGTTCAGCTTTTTAAGGCGGCTCTTATTGTAGCCATGGCCTATTTTGTTGTCTGGATCCTTAACCTTAAGACCCTCCTGTGGATATTCAGGGCACTGGTTCCCGTTCTTGCCGTAGGATTTGCAATCGTATTCCAACCGGAAATAAGAAAAATCATGCTAAAGCTGGGGCAGGCTGAATGGCTTACGTTCGGCTCAAAGTCCCGCCATACATCCGTTGATGCCGTAATACAGGCTGCGGAAAAGCTTTCAGAGATGAGGAGGGGTATGCTGGTAGTATTCCTCCGCACAACCAAGCACGACAATATAATCAATACAGGAACAACGCTCAATGCGGATGTGTCTGCCAGTCTGCTTCTTACAATCTTTGCCCACGACACAACCCTCCACGATGCTGCATGCTTTGTTCAGAACGGAAAGATAATTGCTGCCGGCTGCTTTTTGCCGCTAAGCGAGCAGTACGACATAAAAAAGACATTCGGAACCAGACACCGTGCGGCCCTTGGTATGAGCGAGCAGGGGGACTGCGTAGTAATGGTTGTAAGCGAAGAGACCGGAGCGGTAAGCCTTGCCTATGACGGAGAGCTGCACTACGGACTTTCCGTTGCAGAGCTAACCCGCAAGCTGGAAGAGCTTTTGGACACTTCAAAAGAAACAAAGCGGAAGGATACACTGGATGAGTACAAAGTTTCTTGAAAGGCTATCTAACAATTGGCTTGCAAAAGTCTTTAGTCTCCTGCTTGCCCTCTTTATCTGCATAATGTACAAGTCTTCCCAGCTTTCCGAAAAGGATTTTGTCGTCCCCCTAAAGATAATTCAGAACGGAAACCTTACCCTGGTTGCATCAAAGTCTCCGGTTTCTGCAGTAAAGGTTACCTTGCGCGGAAAAACCTCCCAGCTAATGGAAGTTTCGGAAAAGGATTTAGAGGCCTATGTTGACATAAATTCGCAGGTGAGCGGAGGAACATACGAGTTTCCTGTCTACGTAAAGCCGTCCGGAAGGCTAGTTCTTATGGAGCCACTGGAAATAAAGCTTGGAAGGGAAAAAATCCCCCTTACGGTAGAAGAACGCATTTTCCGCTACGTCCCGGTAGACGCAACCCTTGCAGGAAGCCCAGCCCGCGGTTACCAGATAGAATCTGTATCCGTAAACCCCGCATTCGTCAAGGTAACAGGCCCAAAGTCCATAGTAGACGGAATTTCATTCGTTCAGACGGAAAAAGTGGACATTCAGGGAATAACAAGGAACAGCGTGCAGGAAGTATCCCTTGACTACGAAAACGACCTTGTAAAGATAGAATCCGGCATCCAGTACGAGGTTACGGTGGTTACAGAGCCGTCTCCGCTTACCAAGGAATTCCCGGGGGTTCAGATTGAATACAGGAATCTGGACAGCTCTTTTGAAATAACAAGTTCGGTGCAAACTACCGATATTAGGTTAAAGGGGCAGATGCTCCAGGTTGAAAATTCCGATGCCTCTGTATTCAGGGCGGAAGCGGACTGTTCAGCCATAAGGGAAGAGGGCACTTTTGAGGTTCCAGTTTCTGTAGTAGTACCCCAGGGCCTAGAGGTGGACAGCCAGTCAAAGAGCAGGATACGCATAACCGTTTCCAGACGAACCCTTCCTCCAGAACCGCTAGTTCCGGAAGCCGTACACGACGGACACGAGGAATTGGTGGAGCCGGAGGTGCATGACCAGTGATTTTTGGCATAGGCTGTGACATTACCAAGGTTTCGCGCTTTGAGCGTTGGGTAAAAGATGAATCCCTCTTGAGCCGCTTCTTTAACGAAAAGGAGATGCTTTCCAGCAAGACTGCATCCCTTCAGCGCAAGTGCGAATACTATGCCGTACGCTTTGCCGCCAAAGAATCTTTTTCAAAAGCGCTGGGTACGGGTTTAAAAGGATTTTGTCTTACCGATATTTATATAGAAAAAGATAACGAAGACAAGCCTGTCCTCCGAGTTACCGGTAAGGCCGAGGAACAGCTTATAAAATATTGCGGGGCAGGATGCAGGGTTCATGTTTCTTTGAGTCATGAAAAGGAATATGCCCTTGCGTATGTTGTCATAGAGCGAGGTTAAAAATGATACGTAGAACTACAAGTTCGAATGAAAGCGATTCGGAAAAAAAGCCAGCCATTACTTATTGGGCAAAAGAGCAGGTAAGGTGTCCCGTGTGCAAGAAACCCTTTAACCAGGAGGTTATGCACAAGGGTGGTGGCCGTATGATTGCAGGAAATCTTACGGAAGAACTTCACCGCAACTTTGAGCCTTCAAAAAGATTCGGGCGCGTTTATCCTCTCATTTATGACATCGGTTGCTGTCCAAAGTGCCACACCGCCTTCTTCTGGAAGGACTTTGTGGACATAAAGGATGCAGACAGCCTTGCCCGCATAGAAGAAGACGAAGAGCACCGCAAGCAGGAAGTAGAAACAATATTCCCTTACTACAACCTCCGCGAAGTCCGCTCACTCTACGACGGAATTGCCATGTACTATCTGGCACTCCTCTGCTACGAAAAAGTAGACATTGCCTATGCACCAACATTCAAAAGGGCTATGATTTCTCTGCGCCTGGCATGGCTTTGCAAAGATTTGGACAAGGCTTGCCCAGACCACAATTACGACTACATTTCCCAAGTCTTCTACAGAAAGGCACTCTTCTTCTACCAGCAGACTCTTATAAACGAAACAGGACGCATAGAATCCATTGAACCAATCGTAAACTTTGGCCCGGACATGGACAAGAATTACGGCTACGACGGAGTAATATACCTCTGCGGACTTTTGGAATACCGCTACGGTCAGCGCCAGGACGGAGAGCTTCGCCTTAAAAAACTGGATGAATACAAGCGCGCAATCGCAAGAATCTTCGGTTTGGGTAAGTCAAGCAAATCAAAGCCGGGACCGCTTTTGGACACAGCAAAAGACCTCTACGACAAGATTTCTGCAGAGCTAACCTCCAGCAACGTATTCTCTGACCAGGGTTGATTTACTGAATGACAAACATTCTGCTTACTGTTTCCTACGACGGCACCGATTTCTGCGGCTGGCAGCGGCAGGACGGACCTGAAGGGGAAAACTGCGTGCGCACCGTTCAGGGGGAAATAGAACTTGCCCTGCAAAAAATGCTAAAGGCAAAAATTCCCCTGTATGGTTCAGGCAGAACAGACAGCGGGGTTCATGCAGCGGGACAAGCCGCAAATTTCATCTCCCCGGTAGATACTGTTCCAGAAAAAAACTATATCCGCGCCCTCAACTCCATACTCCCAAAAGACATCCGCATAATGGACGCAAAAAAAGTTGACCCGGAATTTAACTCCCGCTTTAACGCAACAAGCCGGGTATACAGGTATTTTATCCTTCCCCAGAAAGTTCCGCTTGCAAGAGACAGCCGCTACGTCTGGGCCATACCCAACATGCCGGACACGGACATTCTAAACGGAATGTGCTCACTTTTGCACGGAGAAATGGACTGCGCTTCATTTGCCTCTGCCGGAGACCAAAGCCTTTCCACCTTCCGCTACATAGAGGACGCCCGTTTTTGGAAAGAAGGTGACCTGCTCGTTTTTCAAATAGAAGCAAACGCCTTTTTGTGGAAAATGGTGCGAAGCATTACCGGAACCCTGATTGGCCTTGAACAAAAGGGCGGCACAAAAGAAGACTTTGCAAAAATCCTTAACTCCCACGACAGAAAACTTGCAGGCGTTACGGCTCCCCCGGACGGACTTTTTCTATGGCAGGTAAAATTTGACGGGGTTAGGCGGCATGTGTAGGATGGTATTCTTCTGGACGGAACCTTTTTCCGGCTCTACCATTCACCCATTATCTAAAATCGGCCTTCATGCCTTTCGTCACCGCCCTTGCGCCCTTCGCTCACGCTCATAGCGTCCTACGGCCGCTACTAAAGGGGCTCCACGGCGGCGTATATTGCTTGGGATTTTATTTTGGATAGAAGTGAGTTTGGTATATGAATTTTCTGGACTTTGCGGTATAATATAAAATTAATAATAATCATGCAATCATATACTGAGATATTTGTTATAGAAATGCCCGCATTGGGATGCTTGGAGAAGAGGAAAAATGAAAAAGTATTTGGTAATTACTTTATTAAGTTTATTCAATGTATTTTTGTTTGCAAATGGAGGTATTCCGTATAATTCAATTGATGCGGAACCGGTAAAAGTTACTCTTGTAAATGATAAAGAACTAATTCTTGATAAAGAGCAACTGATAATCAAATTTGTTGATGATTTTGCAATAGTGACC
>JAGACC010000103.1 GCA_017614295.1 Treponema sp. | reverse complement strand
GTCGTAAGTTAGGTCGCAACCCCATGCGCGGCCGGTGGCATTTCCGCAGTCTTCCAGGTTTACTTCTATTTCTACAGCCTGGGAGGAGAGTATGGCTGTGGCTTTTTCTTCGTCAAAGCTAAGGCCTACTCCGTTGTGGACTACTTCTATGCGTTCTGCCGGGTCTGAGGATGCAACTTGGGTGATTCCGTCTTTGAGTGCATCTGCATAGCGGTCTGAGTCTTTTTTGCCGGAGAAGAATACAGAGCATTTTGAAGGTTCAAAGTCGTAGCCTGAATAGCCAAGTGCGCAGAGTATGCGTCCACAGTTTGCGTCGCGTCCGTAGATTGCGGCTTTTACAAGGCTGGAAGAGATTACTGCTTTTGCAAGTCCGCGGGCGGTTTTTTCGTCTTTGGCTCCATTTACGGTACATTCAACGAGGTGGGTTGCACCTTCTCCGTCTGCTGCGATTTTCATTGCCATTACGGTGTTGAGTGCGTTGAGCGCTTCCAGGAATGCGTCAAAGTCTGCACCTTCGCCTGTTATTTCTTTGTTGCCTGCTTTTCCGCTTGCCATTGCGGTGAGGGTGTCGTTTGTGGATGTGTCTCCGTCTACGCTTACGCAGTTGTAGGTTTTTTCTGCGGAGAGGAGGAGTGCCTTGTGGAGCATTTCTGCGCTGATTGCACAGTCAGTTGTTACGAAGGAGAGCATTGTTCCCATGTTGATGTGGATCATTCCGCTTCCTTTGCACATGCAGCCTATGCGGACTGTTTTTCCGCCAACTTCTGTTTCTACGGCACATTCCTTAAAGTGGGTGTCCGTTGTCATGATTGCGGTGCGGGCTTCTTTGTGTCCTTCTTTGGAGAGTCCGCTTACCAGTAGCGGCATGTTCTCTTCTATTTTTTCTACGGGTACGTGCTGGCCTATGATTCCTGTTGAGCATACGATGATGTTTTCTATTGGGATGCTGCAACCTGTCTTTGCAATTTCCTGGGAAACTGATGTTGCCATGCGGACAGCGTTCTGGTAGCCTACTTCACCGGTGCATGCGTTGGCGTAGCATACGTTGCATACAGCGGCCTGGGCCTTTCCGCTTGCCACAACCTTTCTTGTGTATTTTACGCATTCTGCCTGTGAGCGGTTCTGGGTAAAGATTCCTGCGGTGGTGCACGGTGTTTCGCTAAATATAAGTGCCGTGTCGTTTGTTTTGCGGCTTTCCTTTAAACCTGAGTGGATTCCGTTTGCTGTGAATCCTATTGGTGCGGTAACTCCGCCATCGATGAATTTCATGTTTATACCTCCGACTGGGCGATTGATTGAATAATCATAGCAAATTATGAGCTTGTTTACAAGATTGAATTTTTATATAAATTTTACTATTATATTGGCGTGAAAAAGATCAGCAAAGATAGTATGGAAAATGCCATAAGCCCCGTTAGCGAAGGGGAAAAGATTGTGGTTCAGGGTGCCAGGGAGCATAACCTAAAGAATGTTAGCGTGGAGTTTCCCCGTAACCGCCTTGTTGTTATAAGCGGTCTTTCCGGTAGCGGAAAATCTTCCCTTGCTTTTGACACCCTTTTTGCGGAGGGGCAGAGGCGCTACATGGAAAGCCTTTCCTCTTATGCAAGGCAGTTTTTGGGCCGCATGGATAAGCCGGATGTGGATCTTATTTCCGGTCTTTCTCCGGCTATTTCTATTGAGCAGAAGACTACCCACAAGAATCCCCGTTCAACGGTTGGTACTGTTACGGAGATTTACGACTACTACCGCCTGCTTTTTGCCCGTATTGGAAGGGCTCACTGTCCTAAGTGCGGCAGGGAGATTAAGGAGCAGTCTGTTGACCAGATTATAGACACGATTCTTTCCTGGGACCAGGGAACAAAGCTTACTCTTCTTTCGCCTGTTATTAGGGGCAAGAAGGGCGAGCACGTAAAGGTTATAGACGACGCCAAGAAGAGCGGTTTTGTCCGTGCAAGGATAGACGGCCTTATGGTGGAGCTTGAGGATTCAATTAAGCTGGACAAGCAAAAGAAGCACACCATAGAAATTGTTGTTGACCGCATAGTTCTAAAGGAAGGGATAAGGCAGAGGCTTGCTGATTCTGTAGAGACGGCGCTAAAGAGTTCAAACGGTGTTATAATAGTCCTTCGCAGGGTGAACAAGGATGATGAGGCTTATTCTTCCGTTACCGCTGCCTTGGATGCAAAGGGTACTCCCTACGACAGAAACGCTTCTTACATTGAACAGGAAGTTTTCTTTAGCCAGAAGAATGCATGTCCCGACTGCGGAATTTCCATACCGGAGCTTCAGCCGCGTCTTTTTTCTTTTAACAATCCTTTTGGTGCCTGCCCGGAATGTACTGGTCTTGGCGAAAAGATGGAGTGGGACAAGGACAAGATTATTCCGGATCCGTCTCTTTCTTTTAACGAGCGCGGTATTGAATTTTACAATCCCGAAAGCGAATGGAACAAGACTATGTTTACCGCTGTTGCAAAGGAGGCAGGTTTTTCCCTTGACACTCCATTGAACAAGCTTACCAAAAAGCAGTTTGACTACCTGTGGAACGGAGACGAAGACATTGTTCTTAACTGGGTTTACAGGAAGCAGAGCGGTGAAGGCTACAGCGAATACAGAAGACCATGGCCCGGAGTTCTTAACGATATGAAGCGCCGCTACAGCGAGGCTTGGGGTGATTCGCAGCGTGTTAACATGGAAGAAAAATACATGTCACGCCACGAGTGTGCTTCTTGCAAGGGTAAGCGTCTTCGTCCGGAGGCACTTTGTGTTACCGTTGGCGGAAAGAACATCTGGCAGCTTACGGAGCTTTCCGTTTTGCAGACGATTAAATTTTTTGATGAACTTAATCTTAGCGAGACGGAGACAAAGATTGCTTCGCAGGTTTTAAAGGAAATACGAAACCGTCTTACCTTCTTAAAGAACGTTGGTCTTGAATACCTTACACTTGAGCGTAGTGCGGCAACCCTTAGCGGTGGTGAGGCTCAGAGAATCAGGCTTTCCACTCAGATTGGAAGTGCGCTTACCGGCGTAATGTACGTACTGGACGAACCAAGTATTGGACTCCACCAGAGGGACAACCAGAGGCTTATCGACAGCCTTACATATTTACGCGACATTGGAAACACGGTTATCGTAGTTGAACATGATGAGCAGACTCTCCGCACGGCTGACTGGCTAATAGACATTGGTCCGGGGGCTGGTGTTCACGGCGGTCAGATTATGGCAAGCGGTACTCCAGAATTTGTTTCTTCCTGCAAAGACAGTATTACGGGGCGTTACCTTGCTGGCCTTATACGAATGAAGATTCCTCAGGAAAGAAGGAAGGGCAACGGTTCTTTTGTTAGCATTGAAGGTGTTAGCGAGCACAACCTAAAGAACATTAGCGTAAAGATTCCTCTTGGTGCTTTTACATGCATCACGGGTGTTTCTGGAAGCGGAAAGTCAACCCTTTTGAACGACGTATTCTTCCCTGCCGCAAGCAACAAGATTATGCGGACGGATTATCCTGCCGGTGCCTACAAAAAAATTACCGGTTTAGAAAACATAGACAAGGTTATTAGCATTGACCAGTCTCCGATCGGAAGAACGCCAAGAAGCAACCCTGTAACATACATTGGTGTCTTTGACAGGATCCGCGAACTGTATGCAAGTCTTCCCGACGCAAAGGCACGCGGTTACAAGAACGGAAGGTTCAGCTTTAACGTAAAGGGCGGAAGGTGCGAGAACTGCCAGGGTGCCGGTACTATTACAATAGAGATGAATTTTTTGCCGGACGTTTTTATTCAGTGCGACGTGTGCCGGGGAAAGAGGTTCAACAGGGAAACGCTTGAGGTTCTTTACAAGGGCAAGTCTATAAGCGACGTTCTTGACATGACAATAGAAGAGGCTGCTTCTTTCTTTGACAGCATTCCACACATTGCGCGTAAGCTTCAGACGCTAAAGGACGTTGGTCTTGGCTACATACAGCTTGGGCAGAGTGCGCTTACCTTGAGCGGTGGAGAGGCACAGAGGGTTAAGCTTGCAAGCGAACTGGCAAGGCCTTCTACAGGAAAGACGCTTTACATTCTGGACGAACCAACAACGGGTCTTCACTTTGTGGACATAAAGCAGCTGATGGGCGTTATCCAAAAGCTTGTGGACAAGGGCAATACCGTTGTAATGATTGAGCACAACATGGATGTTATCTGCCAGGCGGACTACATAATAGACCTTGGACCGGAAGGTGGTGACGGCGGTGGAAGGATTGTTGCAACCGGTACTCCAGAAGAAGTTGCCCTTAACAAGAAGAGCTGGACCGGACACTATGTTGCAGAAATGCTTGAGCGCGAAAAGGCTAGGGGAGAGGTAAAAGAATAACCCATGTGCTTTAGACCCCTGCAAAGAAAATTTTTCTTCCTCATAGTTAAGTGCTTTCTGCTTGCTTTCTTTGCATTGGGTACAAAGGCTTTTTCTGCCGAAGAAAATTCCCAGCCTTCTGTAATAACGATTGTAAACGCAAACAAGACCGAATACGAAAAGGATTCTGTTACAAAAGAAGAGCAGATTGTTCTTACCGGTGCTGTTGTGGTTGAAGTTGCGCAGGGTAGCGTAAAAACAAAGATAAGCGCATCCAAGATAAGCTACAACCGCGAGACCAGTATCCTCTATGCCCAGGGCGACGTTGTTATGGAGCAGACTGGCGGTAAGGCGGGATAGCAGAAGATTACGGCTCAGACCGTTCTGTTTAACACTCTTACCTATGAAGGAATCTTTGACGGTGGACGCGTAGTTCAGACCCAGAGCGATGCAATAAATTTGCCTTCCGGTTCAACACTGGTTGTTTCTTCTTCCATGTTCGGAAAGAATTCGGAGAACACGATTGTCTTTAAGAACGCATCCCTTACTTTTTGTGACGATGAAAATCCACACTGGAAAATCCGCGCTACAAAGATTTGGCTTCTTCCTGGAGGGGAATTTGCTTTTTTTAACGCCATGCTTTTTATTGGCGAAATACCGGTTCTCTACCTTCCTGCATTCTACTATCCTAAGGACGAAATAATTTTTAATCCTACGTTCGGATACGACACAAGGCGGGGATATTACTTCCAGTCTACGACATATATTTATGGACGAAAGCCTCTTGAAGTTGAATCTGCAAATTCATCTGATGAAAATGATAAGGATGATGAACTTGGAAAAGGCCTTTACAACTTTATGAAACCCACCAAGCTAAAGGAGCAGAGAAGGGAAGGAATTGTTCTTCACAATTTGGATGAAGACTATACAGGGGATACAAGCAATTACCTTAAGATTATGTTTGACCACTACAGCACTCTTGGAACCATGGCAGGTTTTGATGCTGTGTTCAAGCCGGAAAAATATCTTAGCAGTTTTAATGCCAGTTTGAATTTGGGATTCAGCAACACTGTTTTTCTGGACAGCGACGGTGAAGTCTACACACCCTATTCTTCTACAGGAGAGACATATAAGGACAAGGCAAACCTTTTGGGAATAAAGACTCCCTTCCGCTACAGTGGAAATTTGGCGATGAGCGGTACTAGTCCCTTTAACTTTAAGATTTCCATGCCAATATATTCAGACCCGTATTTTACAGATGACTTTGGCGAGCGTGCTGAATACATGGACTGGATTTCTTTTCTTACGCGAGGGGCAAAGGATGAGGATGAAGACGATGATGAAGACAAGGTTAGCATTTCTTCCTACACATGGAACGCTTCCGTTTCGCACAATTTTAACATTCCCGACTACCTAAAGCCTTTTTTGCAGAATGTTTCTATTACGGATGTAAGTTCATCTGTTATCTTTAATTCAAAGACAAACACAGCCATTGCTTCTGAATCTACGGACGACTGGTATTTGTACACTCCGGAGAGGATGTTCTTTTATCCTTCCCAGGTAACCCCTTTAAAATTTAGCGCTAACGTTGCGGGTTCAATCATAAAGTATCCGATGGGAGAAAAAAGGTCAAAGCCTGTGAACTTCCCCTACGAGCTTTCCGTTCCAGAGGAATTTTCTGATCCAAAGAAAAAGGACGGTGAAGAAGTTCCTGAAGCAAATGAAAATAAGGAGCAGGATAAAGTTCAGGATGGCAGCGTGTTGGGAGAAAAAGACCTTCCGCTTTTGGATGTGCGTTCGGACATTAGCGTTGCAAAGATTTCTGACATTGAGTACGAGCTTAAGTATTCTGTTACGCCGCAGTTTACTTCCCAGTTTGCATACGATTCAACAAAGCTTTCCAAGCCGGATGATTTTAAGTGGAGCGAGAGGCAGTCAAGCTATTACCAGGTTACGTCTCCTGTTGTGCTTACGAGCGGTCTTTCTTTTAGGGACTCAATGTTTGGCATGAGGAATGTTCTTACATATACTCCTCTTTACCAGACCCACCCCAGCTTGGACGGATATTCTGATGCGGATGCCGCTACGGTTCGAAAGACAGACTACCAGGCACGCAAGAACGACTTGAACGTGGACAACGGTGTTTCTATAAAGCCTTTGATTTATAATGACGTGTTTAAGAATTCCAGCATAGACTGGAACACTTCTGTAAGGCTTGTAAGAACCCAGTTTATAGGCGATGCGGAAAATCCTGAGTGGGACTATCTTACCGCAGACTTGACGGACGAAGAAAGCGTTACGGAGCACACGCTTAGCGCAACTCTTTCTGCAGAAGAGGGTAAGAATTTTTCGCAGAAGCTCACCCTTTCCACAACCCTTCCTCCTCAAAAGGACAAGTACGAGGGAAACTTAAAATTCACATTCCCCTATTCGGAACTTACATTTGCATCTGGTGTTGAAAAAATAGAAGAGACTGTAAGCAACGACGTGGTGGAAAACTGGAAAAAGCTTCCCTTTAAGCAGTCTGCATCGCTAAAATTTTTGGACGGAAAATTTGCCCTTACACAGTCGTACAACTACAACTTGGAAGAACGCTATTCGGATTCATTTAAGGCGGCACTTTCTTATGGAGGATTGCAGGTTGCATATACCGCAGCCTACACTTATGGATATGACTTTGACGAGGAAAGCGGATGGTCTATCCGTAGCGACAGGGAATTCCTTCCGGAAACTTTTTCTATTGCCTATACTTCGGGACAAAAAAACTTCCGCTACTGGAAGAGGCGCGTTACTTGGGCTCCTTCGCTTAACACAAGCATTGTCTATGACTGCATAAGGCCAACCAACAGCTATTTTAAATTTATTCCGGCTGTTACATTTAAGATAAATAATTTTGTTAACCTTACATTCAGCTCGGAGTCAAGGAACAGCGTAATCTACCGCTATATTCAGGACTACACCCATTCCGGAATTAACCTTCCCGGAGAAACGAATATGTTCAAGGATTTGCTTAATTCTTTTGCATTCTGGGGTAACGGATCCATGCTTGATGAAGACCAGGTAAAACGGCGCTCATCGGGCTTTAAGCTAAAGAACCTAAAGGCAACGCTTTCTCATGACCTGCACGACTGGGACCTTATTTCCAGTTTTGAAGTAAAGCCCCGCCTTATTACAAAAAATGACGGTTCAAAATCATACAACTTTGAACCGTATATTTCTCTTTCCATAGTCTGGCGTCCAATGAACGCTATGAAGACCGAGATTGTGGATGAATATGGAGAGTTTAAGCTTAATCCTTAGCTTCTTCTTTTGCGGCTTTGCTCTTAGCCTTTGCTTCTTCAAAAAACTTTTCGTGCTTTTCTATGTTTTCCTGAAGCTTTGCAAGTCCTTCCATATAGTACTTGATTTTTTCGTCGCTTGAATTTACGGCTGCATTTTCTCCGCCTGCCTTTAGCGTTTCCCAAACGTATTTTCCAAGCTGGGCGAGTGCCTTGTTCTTTTTCATCTTTAGCTGCTGGAGCTCTATGCTTTTTACGCTCTTGTCCCCAAAGTCAGAGATTGCAACTCCGGCAGTTTTAAGACCCTTCTTTCCGGCTTCTACGCCTTTGTCTATGTATTCAAGGATTGTCTTTCCTATTTCTTCCGCAGTAGTCTTAGCGTTGCTTTTGGATCCGCTTTCTGTGCTTTCTGTTGTGCCTGTAGTATAGTCAAATGTGGTTTCTCTTTCTTCTTCCGCCATAATGTTCTCCTGTTTATAAATATAACACCAAAAATCTTATAAGGCAACATTTTGTTTTGTGTAAGCGGAAATTGGAAATCTGGTTTGTGTTCCGCTCCCAGGTAAATCCGTCTGAAAACCCGCGGTGTCGCGGAATAGGAAATTAAACTCGCTTCGCTCGTTCCGCTCCAATGCGGGTTTCATCCGGATTTGCCTTCCGCTGCACACAAACCAGATTTCCGCTTGGTTTACAGAATAGAATATTGCAAAAAGAGATTTACATGTTATATTTATCCCCATTGTGTTACCCATTGTTTACATGAAAAATTGTTTTTGCTATAATGGTGGCGAAAGGATTCAGTTTGATTTCCTGATTAATCATATTTTTAAGAGGTAAAAATGAAAGCTTACTTTGATTTAAAAGG
>JAGACC010000014.1 GCA_017614295.1 Treponema sp. | reverse complement strand
GAAGACGGCCGCCTAAAAGTTAACGACATGCGCATGAACGGAAGCTGTGCCGGTGGAACTGGTGCTTTTATTGATGAAGTTGCTTCCATATTAAAGGTTTCTGTTCAGGAAATAAATTCTCTTGCGGAGAAGGGTTCCTGTGTTTACGATATTTCCGGACGGTGCGGTGTTTATGCAAAGACGGACATTCAGCCGCTTTTGAATCAGGGTATTTCTAAGGCAGACCTTGCGCTAAGTTCTTTCCATGCAATTGCAAAGCAGACGATTGGTGGTCTTGCCCAGGGCTTGGATATAAAAAGTCCGGTTGTTTTTGAAGGTGGTCCTTTAACATTTAATCCTGTTCTTATAAGGGTTTTTGCAGAGCGCCTGAATCTTGAACCAAAAGACATTCTTAATCCTCCCCATCCTGAGGTTATGATTGCAAAGGGAGCTGCTCTTTCGCTTAATGAACTTTTCCCCGATTTTGAGATGACACGCTCAATTTCCCAAATCATAGAATTCCTTGAAGAAGACTGCACAAAAAAAGAGGATGTCTCTTCTTCCGGAAGGCTTTATTTTTATTCAGAGGAAGAGAAGCAGGAATTTTTTGACCGCCACAAGAGGAAGCGTCCCAAGGTTTACAAGTTTGCCCGCGGAGAAACAATCCGTGTTTATCTTGGAATTGACTCCGGTTCCACAACAACAAAATTTGTTTTGCTGGACGAGGACAATCAAATCCTTGACTATTTTTATTCAGGTAACGAAGGCGACCCGCTTGTTATTGCAAAGGATGCTCTTATTAAAATGCGTGACCGCTACAAGTCCGAAGGTGTAACGCTTGAAATTCTTGGAGTGGGAACTACCGGTTACGGGGAGCTTTTGTTCAGCAAGGCTTTTAATACCGAATACCATACCGTAGAAACTGTTGCCCATGCTAAGGCTGCAAGTCATTATGTTGGAGACGTGGACTTCCTCTTGGACATTGGCGGTCAGGACATGAAGGCTATATGGCTTTCCGGCGGTGTAATAACAAACATAATCGTAAACGAGGCGTGTTCATCTGGCTGCGGTTCTTTCTTGCAGAACTTTGCTGATTCTCTTGGCATAGAGGTAAAGGATATAGCGGAGGCTGCATTCAACTCACAGAATCCTGCCGTACTCGGAAGCCGCTGCACCGTTTTTATGACCAGCAGTATTGTTACCGAACAGCGCAACGGAAAATCAGGTCAAGACATAATGGCTGGTCTTTGCCGCTCCATCATAGAGAATGTCTTTACAAAAGTAATCCGCATGAGGAACCTTGATTCCCTTGGAAAAAAGATTGTTGTTCAGGGAGGAACTTTCCAGAACGATGCGGTTTTGCGCGCCATGGAACAGTATATTGGACGCACTGTTGTCCGCGCTCCCTATCCCGGAATTATGGGCGCAATCGGAGTTGCTCTTCTTACAAAAGAAAAGATGCAGTCTGGAAAGGTGGAGCGTTCATTCATCGGTCTTGATAACCTTGATTCATTTACCTACACCCAGCAGTCAAACGTTGTATGCCCCTTCTGCCAGAACCACTGCAAGCGTACAATCGTAAAGTTTTCAAACGGAGCTTCTTGGATTACCAACAACCGCTGCGAGCGCGGAGAAATACTGGGCAACCCCGGAGACCCGTCTGTCCGCGAAAGGCTAAGGGAAGGCAATCTAAAAAAAGCGGCAAACCTTTTTAAGTACCGTCAGGAGCTTTTGTTCAAGGACTACGACATAGCAAGTGGCGTTAAAGACAGGGGAATTACAATTGGTCTTCCAAGGGTTCTTTCCTTCTGGGAACTCATGCCTTTCTGGAATACCTTCTTTAGGTCACTCGGTTTTGATGTAAAGATGTCGGATCTTAGCTCAAGGAAAATGTTTGAAGACGGGCTTTCATCCGTTGTTTCGGACACAGTCTGCTTCCCCGCAAAACTTGTTCACGGACACTTGCGGAATCTTGCGGAGAAAAAAGTTGACCGCATCTTTATGCCTGTAATTTCCACATTCAAGTCTCAGAATACGGAAGAAACCAGCGAGTACATGTGTGCAATCGTAAAAGGCTATTCTTGGGTAATAAGAAATTCAGACAACCCGGAAAGGCGCTTTGGCATACCATACGACACACCGCTCTTTTTCTGGTACACGGACAAAGACAAGGAAAACCAGCTAGAATCCTATATGCAAAAGCAGTTCGGAATTCCCAAGAAAGAAGTTGACGCTGCAATCAAGGCCGCCGACTCTGCAATGAAGGAATTCCACAGGGAACTGGAAAACGCTGCCCAGCAGATTATTGATGACGTTCAGGCTTCCGGTAAATATGCGATTGTTCTTGCATCACGCCCTTACCAAAACGACCCTCTTGTAAACCACGGCCTTCCAGAACTCTTTGCCGATTCGGGAATCCCAGTTCTTACCGTTGACTCTGTACCGGGAATTGCCCAGGTAGACCTAAGCCATAGCCGCTTGGATGTGGTAAACAACTACCATGCAAGGCTTTTGGCAACATCCATAATTGCAGCAGAACATCCGCACCTTGAATACGTTCAGTTTGTAAGCTTTGGCTGCGGACACGATGCCTACCTTAGCGACGAAATAATCAGGATGATGAAGGAAATCTCCGGTAAGTCTCCGCTTGTGCTAAAGATGGACGAAAGCGATGTTCAGGGACCCTTGAGAATCCGCGTAAGGTCTTTTGTGGAAACCCTTTCGATGAAGTATTCCTCCGGTGCAAAACTGGATGCCCGCGACTTAAGCGATCCATACAAAGTCAAGTTCAACAAAAAAGATGCCCATGAAAAAATAGTCCTTGTGCCAAACACGTCACATGCTTTTGCAAGAATCATGGCAGCATCCCTTGCAACCCAAAACTTAAAGGCCCTACCAATGGATGTTGGACGCGAAGACGCAATAAGGCTTGGAAAGAAATACGTTCATAACGACATCTGCTTCCCGGCACAAATTGTAATTGGAGAAGCCTTAGCCGCATTGGAAAGCGGTTTGTATGACCCGCACAGCGTTGCAATCGCTACCGGAAAAGACATTGGTGACTGCCGCCTTACCCATTACGGAGCTTTGCTAAGAAAGGCTTTGGACGATGCAGGATATTCCTATGTTCCTATAGTAACAAACAACGACCAGGACTACCACAACCTTCATCCCGGCTTTAAGATGAACCTTGCTACCTCCCTAAAACTGGCAATCGCTTTCCCAATGATAGACGCGCTGGAAGAACTCCTGCGTAAGATGCGTCCCTACGAACTGGAAAAAGGAAGTGCAGATGCCGCCTTCGAAAAAAGCATGGATCTTCTTGTGGAAGGAATCAAAGAAGGCTTTATTGCAGAAAGAAGGGCTTTTGCAAAGGCAATAGAAGTGATGAAAGGCGTAAAATACTACCGCTCTCACCTAAAGCCAACAGTCCTTATCGTGGGCGAATACCTCTTGAATTTCCATCCGGGCGCAAACCACGACATTGAACTTTACCTGGAGCAGAACGGCTTTGAGATAATAGAAGCAAAAATGTCAGACGTAATGCAGAAGACCTATTTTGCTCAGGACACCCAAATAAGAGAAAATCACCTTAGGAGACCCTTCGCGAAAAAAGCAATGGCAAGGGCAATAAGCGAAGCCTTCAACTTTACCCACGTATGGGCTAACGAAATTGCATGCCGCCACCCGCTTTTTGAACCACCGGTAAAGCTTTCGGAACTTGTAAAATGCAGCGACCCGCTCATCTACCACACTTTTGACGCAGGAGAGGGAGTTCTTATCCCCGGAGAAATCCTCTACCAGGCATCGCGCGGTTGCAAGAATTTTATCATTCTCCAGCCATTCGGATGTTTGCCCAACCATGTAGTAGGTCGCGGAATCACCAAGCGTCTAAAAGAAATTTATCCGGACGTGCAGATTCTACCCCTGGACTACGATCCGGACGTTTCTTTTGCAAACATAGAAAACCGCCTGCAGATGCT
>JAGACC010000102.1 GCA_017614295.1 Treponema sp. | reverse complement strand
TCTACCGCAATTCCAATTACGCCTGTAACAAAAGTGGTGAGGATTACTGCCAGTATGTAGGAGCGGTTGTTCTTTTCTTCTGCCTCTCCAATTCCCTCTGGAGCAGGTCTTCTAAAAACAAGCCTTGCAAAAGTGCAGAGCAGCTTCCATATTTTTTTCCAAAAGAAAAGCATTACTGCGCAGAGTGTTGCAAGGTGCAGGAAAACGTCAAATAAGAGCGGCAGGTCTTCTAGTCCAAAGAGCTTTTGCGCAATGGCAAGGTGGCCGGAAGAAGAAATGGGAAGAAATTCAGCAAGCCCCTGTAAGGCTCCCAAAAGAATGCTTTGTAGAATAGACATAAAAAAATCCTTGCGGGGACTGTGAAGACTCTTCATCTTTCCCCTTTTTTAAATTGTCAGCCAAAAGTTTTGCCAACCGTCTGATTTTACCACCATGCTTATTGTTTTACAAGATTGCAGGAACGTTCAGCCTACGCCCGATTGGAAGGGTTGCCGGAGGCAAGACCGGCGCAGCCGGGCCGGAGCGGGAGCGTAGCCCTGGAAAGCGGGTGACGAAAGCGGTGTTCAGTCGAGTTAGCCAAAAAATGAATGGTAGAGCATGTGAAAGTACCGTCCAGAAAAATAAAAGGATAAAATGCATAAATATGCAGTTCTTTGCATAAAAATATTGACATTCAAAGTAAAAAAACGATAGTATAAAAATTATGATTAACCCTTTAGCAAAAGAATTGAATGAAGTGTTGGCCGGTACTGTTGCCGGGGATTTGCTTTCCGATTTGGGAGAGCGCTTGTATTTTCCCAAGGGAATTATTGCCCAGGGCGGGGAAGCTAAAAAACTTGGTAAAAAGGCTAACTGCACTATAGGAATTACTCTTGTAGACGGAAAGCCCGCTGTTTTGCCAAGCGTTCAGGCTGTTGTGCCGGAGCTTGAGTCCCGCGAGCTTGTTTCTTATTCACCGACTGCCGGTAATCCGGACATTCGTGCCGCGTGGAAGGCTGCCCAGATTAAGAAGAATCCTTTGCTAAAGGAAAAATCCACTTCTCTGCCGGTTGTGGTTCCTGGTCTTACCGCAGGTATTTCTTATTTGGCGGACCTTTTCCTTGACGAGTCAAAGCCTTTGGTTGCAGCAGATCCTTCTTGGGACAATTATGTTCTTATTGCATCCGCAAGACGCAATGCTGGTTTTGTTCAGTTCCAGATGTTCAAGGACGGAAAATTCAACATTGAAGGTTTAAAGGCAACTCTTAACGAACAGGCTGCTGCTACAGGTTCAGTGCGTGTTCTTTTGAACTTCCCCCAGAATCCGTCTGGCTACAGTCCTACCGCTTCTGAAGCAAAGCAGATTGTTTCTATTGTAAAGGAACTTGCAGATGCCGGAAAGAAGGTTATGGTCTGGTGCGATGACGCATACTTTGGCCTTAACTACGAGAGCGATATAGAAAGCCAGTCTTTGTTTGCATACCTTGCGGATCTTAGCCCCAACGTTCTTGCCGCAAAGATTGACGGTCCTACAAAGGAAGACTTTGCATGGGGATTCCGCTGCGGATTTATAACTTTTGGCTGCAAGGGATTTACCGAGGAACAGTACGATGCTCTTGTAAAGAAGCTTATGGCTGCAATCCGCTCTTCTGTTTCCTGCTCTTCTACTCCGCCACAGACTATTCTTCTTAAGGCTTTTGCAAACCCGTCCGTGGATAAGGAAAAGGAAGAGTTCAGAAAGATTCTGGAAAAGAGGTACAACAAGGTAAAGGCTTTTGTTAACGGAAGGAAGAGTTCTGCTATTGAGCCGCTTCCATTCAATTCCGGTTACTTTATGTCCCTGCACACAAATACTGTGGATGCGGAAGTTTTAAGGCAGAAGTTGCTAAAAGAAAAAGAAATCGGTACAATATCAATCGACTCGCACACTCTGCGTGTTGCATTCAGCAGTCTTGAAGAGGATAAGATTGATTTTGTTTACAAGGCAATTTATGATACAGCCGAAGAGCTGGCAAAATAATAGTAAGTTTGGCTTGGCCGCCGCTTTGGTAAGGAAAGGCGTTTCTTTTGCACTTTGTCTTTCTTGCCTGGCGGTTAGCCTTACATTTTCTTCTTGCGGTGGCAAAAAAAATGACCCGCTTATAATCTGGACAGACATTCCGGAATTTGCTTCTTATGCAGAGCTTTTTAATAAGGAACACAGCGATGCAAAGGCTGTGGTTGTTTTTAAGAAAGAGCCTGCGCGTTCCATGCCTCCGCTAGAGGACGAGATTCAGCCGGATCTTGTTGTTTCCTCCTGGCTAAAAAATTCTTCTACACGAAAATATTTTGTTCCCCTGGATTATATGTTCAGCGGTGGACTTTTGCAAAAGAGTGAATTCTATTCAAAGCTGCTTGACTATGGGCTTATGAATTCCAAGCAGTACCTCTTGCCGGTAAGCTTTAACCTGGATGCGGTTATGTTCAGGAAGAAGAACGAGACTCTTGTTACGGACGACCATTTTATTACGCTGGACGGTATAAAGAAGCTTTCTTCTGAATTTAACAAGAGGAATGAAGACGGTTCTTTTGAGAGCATGGGTTTTGCGCCTTCCTGGGACGGAGACTTTCTCTACCTTGCTTCAAGGATGAACGGTGCAAACTATGTGGAAAAAAAGGAGCATTTTGGCTGGGATGCTGATGCTCTGAATAATACCGCTGAATACATGAAGTCTTGGACTTTGCTTTGTGATTCCGACACGGAGACCGAGCTTAACTTTCAGTTCAAGTACCTTTACATGCCTAAATACAAGCAGTTTTCCGCGGACAAGTGTTTCTTTGCCTTTATAAAGAGCAGCGACCTTTTTATGCTTACGGAAGAGCAGTTTTCCGGTCTTACCTACCGCTGGGTTGGGGAAAAGGGACGCATTATGGTGGAAGACGACATTGTTACCATGGGGCTTTGCAAGTCTGCTGAACACAAGGATGCCGCCCAGAAGTTTATGGAGTGGTTCTATACGGAAAGCGTTCAGAAGAAGTTGCTTGAGCGCCAGGATTCTCTAAAGCTGGACAGCATTTCCTTTGGTATTGCAGGAGGATTTTCTTCCCTCATAAAGGTGAATGCAAATGTCTATCCGCTACGCTACCGCTCACTTTTGGAAAACCTTCCGATGGGTGAATACCTTTCCTGTCCAAATATCCTTAGTCCAAGGTGGCCTAGCCTAAAGGAAAAGGTTGTTATTCCCTACCTTTTGGATTCCGTACAGGTAAAAAAAGCGGCGGCAGAAAATGCGGAAGAAGTTTCTTCTGAACCAAAGAAAAAGCCCATCCGCACTATTGAGCAGCGCATATCCGCTTGGGAAAGGGAAGCCTTCTAGAATTTTTGGGGAACTGGCTTTGCTTTTTATGCCAGTTTTCCTTTTAGTTTTAATAACATTTTTTTTAGAATTGTCTTAACTTTTTATGCTAACCTTTCGATAATTAAAGAAGAGAGGTGAGCCTATGTATTCAAACGATATTAGCTTAAACGCATCAACCTACAGAAACCTTTTTTCATCTTCTACTGGTAGATTGTACGTGCCGGTAAAGGCTAGCGTTGCTGTATTTACTCAGTTTGACTACGTCCGTGGAACTCCGGCTGGTAAAGGAGAAAAGGGTGTTTCTGTAGACAGAATTAGGATTCTGAATACCTTGATTGACCAGTTAGTCTCTATGCGCAAGAAAACCGCTTCCAAAGAAGATTTGGCAGAGCTTTCGGATAGCCAGAAAGACGCGTTAATCAATACGTATCAGAAACAGGTTAAGGATTCCTTTGAAGTTGCAAACCAGATAAGTGCTTATGGTCTCGCAGGCTTTGCGCCGGAAGCGGGTGCTGTATTTGACATAATGGCATAACTGCAACTTGCTCCTTAGGAAAGAAATTAAAATGGCTGCCACGCTCCATTTGAATATGGAATGTGACAGCCTTTTTTTATGCTTTTTTTGGACCTGCTTTTGTATGCAAACCCGCTTTGCGGGGTTCCGCCTTTCGGCTCCATTGCTGACGCAATGGCTAGCGCCACCCCTCCAATCGGGGGTAGGCTTTTTTCTTTTTAGACCCTAGGCCCAAAGCAACCAAAGGACGATAGCAGATGTGCCTGTGGTAAGGATTGTAAACGGTACTCCAACTTTTACCCAGTCTGCAAAATTCATCTTGTAGCCTTCGCGCTTTATTATTCCCATGCTTACAATGTTTGCGCTTGCCCCGAAAGGTGTAAGGTTTCCACCCATGCAGCTGCCGATTAGCAGGGCAAACATGTAGAGCTCTCCGTTAATTCCCATTGTTTTTGCCATGCCGTCTGCAACCGGAAGCATTGCTATTATGTAGGGTACGTTGTCTACAAAGCCGCTTATTGCTATGGATACGCAGATGATTATAAGGAAGCCAAGTATTACAGAGCCACCTGTAAGTTTTGCAAGGTAGAGAGAAAGGTCGTTTAAAAGCCCGGATGCTTCTATTGCCCCGATTACGATGAATATTCCTATAAGGAAGAATATCGTCTCCCAGTCCAGCTCTTTTACTATGCCGGCAGTGTTTTCCAAAGACTTGTGCTGAAGTAGCTTGTACCAGACCAGTCCAAGAATTCCAAGGGCAAGTACGAAAGTTCCGCTAAGATAGGCAAAGCTTGTGTGTACAAAGGAAATTCCTGCAAGACCAAAAATCATTGCAAGAAGCAAAAAGAGAGGGAACCAAGAAATTACTTTTGTTGTTTCCAGAGCAGGTTTTTCTTTTCCCGCCTTTGCAAAGAAGATGTAGAAGAAAGCGCATCCTATAAGAAGTCCCGCCTGGATTATAAAGAAGACGGAAAGCTTTCCGTTGTGGAAGAAGAAGTCGTTAAAGTTGTAGCCTGCATAGCTTGCAAAAATCATGGATGGGGGGTCACCAACAAGAGTTGCAGTTCCTTCCATGTTGCTCATAACCGCAAGTCCTATCATGAACATGGTTGGGTTCATGTTAAGCTTTTTGCTTAGTGCCAGTGCTATTGGTGCCATTACAAGAACCGTAGCTACGTTTTCTACAAAGATGGAGATAATGCCTGTCATTGCAAGTATTGCAACCATGGCAAGACCCGTACTTCTGCTTTTTTCTACAATAAAGTCAGCGATTCTTGCCGGTACCTTTGAATAGATAAAGAGAGCCGCAATAATCATGCTGCCAAGGTAGATCATGAGCACGTTCCAGTTTACTATGTCTCCAACTGCATGGAGGAAGGCAAAGGTATGCATCTCCGTGGCGTTTCCCCTTGCAACTATGTCTTCCGGCAAAGGGAATATTGCATCGGGGATTAGTGTTCCCAAAAGAACTACTGCTATAGCGGCCGCCGTGGTAAACCAGACCTTTTTCCCCTGAAAGATGATTACCATTGTGTACATAAGGACTGCAACCGCAAGTACAAACCATTTAAAATCAATCATGACAAATTTCCTATATTTATTTTCCTATTTTTTTGTTCATTATTGCATCTATGCTGTTTATGCAAGCTGCTCTAAGACCAGATTTTTCCAGGGCATCCACTCCGCAGATTGTAGTTCCTGCCGGTGAACAGACTGCATCCTTTAGGACTCCCGGGTGTTCTCCTGTAGAAAGCTGAAGCATTGCGCTTCCTGCCATTGTTTTGCTAACCAGACGGTAGGCTTGGGCACGCTGCATTCCGTATTTTACCGCTGCATCTGCATAGGCTTCTATAATCATGTCCATGAATGCCGGGCTGCATCCGCTTATTGCTCCGCCAATACCCATAAGATTTGTGGGAAGGGTTTCCGTAATTCCAAGAGTGCCAAGCAGTCCAAGGATAGTTTCTGACTCTTCCTTGCTAAGGGAATTCTTCTGCTCAACAAGCATTACTCCCTGACCGATTTTAGCCGGAGTGTTTGGCATTACGCACTGAACGTGAACCTTCTGCACATCAATAAATTCTGCAAAGGTGTCAAAAGTCCATCCAGCCGCAATGGAAACAAGAACCTTTCCTTCCAGCGCTTCTTTTACTTCTTTTAGAACGTCCGCTATCTGGTAAGGCTTACAGGCAACAAAAACAATATTGCTCTTTTTTACAAGCTCCAGGTTGCTTTCTGCAGGGGTAAAACCAATCTTTGAAGCATTTTCCTTTAGTTTGGCCTGGTTTGGAGCATAAGCCGAAACTTCTTCTGCCTTAACCTTGCCCGAATTTATAAAACCGCAGGCCATAGCTTGAGCCATGTTGCCCATACCAATAAAACCGATTGTATTCATAGTGTTCCTCCGAACAGGTTTATTCTAGCGGAAATTCATAAGGGTGTAAACCGAAGGCGTAATACGCAAATAAGTTTTGAGCGCAACGGGTGCAATTGTAAAAGTCATAAGGATTCTTTATAATCCAAAGAATGAAGTTGAATGTGGTAAATGCAGCTCTTGGTACGGCTGTAATTTTTTTTCTTGCAGCATCTTTTTCCTGTTCAAAGAAAGCTATGCCCACAAGGACACAGGCTGTCTTGGGAACCGTCTGCTCTATAAATGCCTATGATGACGCAAGCGAAGCTTTGTACGATGAGCTTTTTGCCCGCCTTAAAGAAATAGATGAAAGGTTCAGCACTACAAAAAGAGACTCAGACATAAGCCATGTAAATGCCCAGGCTGGAATAAAAGCAGTGCCTGTTCACCGGGACGTTTATTTTGTGGTACAGACCGCTTTGAATTATGCCCAAAAGACTGATGGTGCCTTTGACCCAACCGTTGGACCACTTGTAGCTCTTTGGGGAATCAACACGGAAAACGCAAGGGTTCCCTCCCAGGAAGAAATAGACGCAGCCCTACCATTAGTCAACTGGCGCAATGTTCAGATGGACCCCGGGGACGGAGAAACCAGCAAGAGGATATTTCTTTTGCAAAAGGGTATGGCCTTGGACCTTGGCGGAATTGCAAAAGGATATGCGGCGGACGAGATGGCAAGAATTCTTGGCGAACACAATGTAAGGCAGGCAATAGTAAACCTTGGCGGAAACGTCTATGCTTACGGCAGCAAAAAAGACGGTAGCAAGTGGAAAGTGGCGGTAAAAAATCCCCAGCACCCTTCAGCAGACCCGGCTCTTGCCATAAGCTTTGACCAGAACAATTCCGTGGTAACAAGCGGCGCTTACGAAAGGTATTTTGAACGTGACGGAAGGCGCTACCACCACATTATAAACCCAAAGACAGGCTACCCGGAAGAGAACAATGTTGGAAGCGTAACAATTGTATCGCGCTCTTCAATAGAAGCGGACGCATTAAGCACTGCAGCCTACATTCTTGGACCAAACGAATATTTTAAGCGCGAGAGGACGGCGGCTTTGTTCATCCTGGAAGACAGCTCGGTAAAGGCTTCCATTCAGCTTACGGGCAAAATAGAAGTGCTTAACCAAAGTTTTTCCAACATAGTCTTCCGCTAAGGGCTAGTATTATTTTTTAACGCCAGCAACGGATTCTCTTTCTATAAACTGAACCGGAATGCGGACAATTTCGTATTGACCCTTACCCTTCATTGCTGCCATAAGCTTTTCTGCGCAAACGGCGGCAATTTTTTTCCTGTCCTGTCTAAAAGTGGTGAGGGGTGGCGTACTGCATTCAGAAATTAGCGAATCGTCAAAGCCTATAAGGGAAACATCATCCGGAACCCGCTTTCCAAGGGTTTGCAAATACTGCATTGTACCAGCCGCAAGTTGGTCGGAAGCGCAAAAAACAGCCGTAAGTTCCGGGGCTCTGGTAAAGAGTTTCTTTGCAGCTTCAAAACCGGGCTTAAGTTCCCAAAGGGTAGCTTTTTCCACGTACTCGCTCTTGTATTTTAAACCCGCAGCTTTTATAGCCATCTTGTAGCCTTCTCCGCGCTCAATGGCAGCCGGTGAATTTACAAGATAAGGGCCTGCAATGTAGCCAATATTCTTGTGACCCTTTTCTATAAGATATTCAACCCCATGAAAAGCAGCTTCTTTGTTTTCGGAAACAACCGTGCATATTCCAGGAATAAATTCATTTGCAGACACGCAGGGAATTCCGCTGGAGGCAAGGCTTGTTATTTCCGGGTCGCCATAAACGGAATTTAGGATAAGAATGCCCTCTACTTTGCGGGACTTGCAGTGGTCAATATAAGAAATGGAAGAATTCATCTCCTTGGACATAAAAATAAGGTCGTAGCCGTCTTTATAGGCAATATTCCTAAAGCTGTTTACAATTCCTCCAAAAAGCGGATGTTCAAGACCGTTTGTAAAAGATTCCTTTTCTGCAATAACACCTATAAGCTTAGAGTTGGCTTCTTTTGCGCCTGCATCTTTTTCTGCATTCCCATATTTAAAACCGGTAAGCTTTGCCGCCAAAAAAATGCGGTTCCTTGCTTCCTGTCCAATTGAATCCCTTCCGTCCAGAACCCTCTGAACCGTAGCTTGCGAAAATCCGGTTATCTGTGCAATATCAAATAAAGTAGCCATTTTTTATCCCCTATGAATTTTACACAATATTCGTGAAAAATCAATAATTTTTTGATTAAATTTCTTAAAAAATAAAAGTGCGGCGCTTTTATATGCTAGGGGCTTTCCGGGGTTCCGGCTTCCGCCTCCATTGCTTTCGCAACGGCTTCGCCGCCCCTCCAATCCCTGCCGTGGTTTAATATTTTTAGGAATATTTTCTTTACTACCTTGCAATTCTCCGTTATCGTGTCTTTTTGCATAAACGAGAAATTGTGCGGGAATGCGGGCGGGATGAAACGGCAGCAAGTGCGTGCCGGTGAAGGGTTGGCATGACGCGACTTTGCATCCTGCTTTTGCCCTAAAAGCCCGCAAGTCGTTTGACGGTAACTGGAGCGTCAGGACAAGCCACTCTGGTAGCCCGCATTCCCGTACTGTTAGCAGACAAATTGAATCTGTTGATTTTAGTCTTGCAAAGCACTAATCTGTAACCGTTGACTCTCTCTTGTATTTTTTATCTTAGAGGCCTTATGAAAAAACACTTCTTTGCTGTCATTTTTGCATTTTCTTCTATAATAATGTCTCCCCTTGGCGTAAAAGCGGAAAATTCAATCTGCTACAAGGGAAGCGGAAACTACACCTTTACCGAACGCACGGACTTGCGCAGGTACGACAACGGCAAGTATACAGGACTTTTAAGCAGGGAAATCCGCTCTTTTATAGTGCAAAAAGAAAACCTCTACGACGGCAATTTCTACGTCTGGCAGGAAACAAGGCGCAATATGCAAAGACAGCTGCCTGGAATAAACGAAGCAATACCTTCCGTATTTAAAATAGCGGCAGACGGCACATTCACCATGCTGCAGGACAATGGCTATCCTACCTTTAGAAGCTTCCCCTGTTACCCCCAGCAAAAAATCTCCAAGGGCGAAAAATGGACCGCTTCTTCTGTGCGTGTGGTAGACCCAATGAATACCGGAGAATTTACCCGCATACCCTTTACGGCTGAATA
>JAGACC010000101.1 GCA_017614295.1 Treponema sp. | reverse complement strand
TCTCCGAATGCGAAGTGGAAGAGGTGTGGCTGTGCAGGTGTGGAGAATGGAGTCCACTCTTTTGCAACGCTTGTTACGCCAAAAGGAATTCCGATTATTGTGGTAAGTGCGATTGCAATGAGGATTGAGCCTGGTACCTTTAGGATAAAGAGCACGATTGTAATTACAAGGCCAATTATTGCAACTGTTGCACTTGCATTGTCTGCTGTAAAGTTTACAAAGCCAACCGGTGTTCCCAAGTCTGTCTTAACGATTCCTGCATTTACAAGACCAATGATTGTAATAAAGAGGCCAATACCAACGGACACTGCTTTTTTGAGTCCTGCGGGGATTGACTTTATGATTGCTTCGCGGATTCCAAAGAGGGAAAGAAGGATAAAGATGATTCCTTCCACAAGGACAGCCGTAAGTGCAAAGGCTGCGGAACAACCCATTCCTGCGCAAACAGTGTAGGTAAAGAAAGCGTTGAGTCCAAGTCCCGGTGCAAGAGCAACAGGAAGGTTTGCAAGGAATGCCATTACGAGCGTTGCAACACCAGCTGCTACTGCGGTTGCAGTAAAGACAGAGTTCCAGTTAAGACCCGTGATGTCGTTTGCAAGAATGTTCGGGTTTACGGACAGAATGTAAGCCATTGCCAAAAACGTCGTGATACCGCCGATGATTTCGCGGCTTACGGTTGTACCGTTTTCCTTCAACTTAAAAAAATTGTTCATCTATTTCCTCCATATTAAAATGAATTACATTGTTAAAGACTTTAGCTTAAAGACATTAGGCCTTTTTCTTAAAGTGGCTGAATGCCATGCTAAAGCTTGCCCTACCCTGCGTAACGGAACGAAGGTTTGTACTGAATCCGAACATCTTTGCCATAGGTGCCTGTGCGTGGATTATGTTGCCACCAGACTTTTCGTCCATGCTGCTTATCATTCCTCCGCGCTGGGTAATCTGGCTCATTGCGTCTCCGACAAATTCTGAAGGGCTTTCTATGTCCACATCCATTACCGGTTCAAGGAGTTCCGGGCTTGCTGCTGAACATGCCTTGTCAAAAGCTTCTGCGGCGGCAGCTTCGAATGCGAATGTTGAAGATGTAAGCGGATTGTATTCAATGGCCGTAACGGTAACGGAAGTGTCTGCGCAAGGATAGCCCATCTTGATTCCTGAACCAAAGCAGTTTGTAATGCTCTGCTCAATTGCTTCAAAGATTTCTTCCGGTATTTCGGAGGAATGCTTGACGGTGCAGGAGTAGCTGTTTCCGGCACCTGTTTCGCGAGGTTCAACGTGAATTGTAAGACCTGCTGTATTTTCTTTTCCGGCAAGAACGCGGCTAAATTCTTCTTTGTAGTCTGCGCTGGATGTAACTGCTTCGCGGTAAGTAACCTGGGGTGCACCAACACGGCACTGAACCTTAAAGTCGTCGCGGATTCTTGTAACAAGAACGTCCAGGTGAAGCTCTCCCATTCCGCTGATTACAAGCTGTCCTGTTTCCGCATCATCCCTGGAAGTAAATGTTGGGTCTTCCCTGCTAAGGATTTCCAGTGTTTCGTTAAGCTTGTCGCGGTCGCTCATAGTCTCCGGCTCTATTGCAATAGAAATAACTGGTTCCGGGAATTTTACGTTCTCAAGGAGTACGGGGAATCCTTCGCTGCAGAGGGTGTCTCCTGTCTGGGAAACTTTTAGTCCAACAAATACAGCTATGTCTCCGGCCGAAACGCTGTCCATCTGTTCCATGCGGTTTGCATTCACGCGGAGAATACGGTTGATTCTCTCCCTCTTTTTTTTGCTTGCGTTAAAGACCTGCATTCCAGTGGTAATTTTTCCTGCGTACATACGGACAAAGCAGAGGATTCCCATCTGGGGGTCAAACTGAATCTTAAAGACAAGTGCTACAGGGAACTTTGCGTCTTCCTTGCATTCAACACTGGTTTCTTCTTCCACATCCTTCTTTACGTGAACTGCCTTTGCGGCTGGAATTTCGTCCGGGGAAGGAAGGTAGTCTACAACGGCATCAATCAATGGCTGAACACCCTGGTTGTGGCGGCTTGAACCACAGAGGAAGGGAACCAGAGTGCGGTTTATGGTACACTTTCTTAGGGCAGCCTTTATTTCCTGAATAGAGATTTTCTCTCCTTCAAGGTATTTTTCTCCAAGCACATCGTCATTGCTTGCAACTGCATCTATAAGCTTTTCGCGCCATTCATCTGCCAAAGCCTTGCGCTCGGGGGCTATTTCGCTAACTTCAAATTTTTCGCCTTCAGATTCAGCGTCCCACCTTATTTCCTTCATGTTAAGAAGATCGATTACGCCTTCAAAGTCTTGGCCTGCACCAATGGGGATTTCCAGTGCAACAACCGGGCACTTGAACTTTTCGTGAACGTCATTCATAGCGCCAAAGAAGTCTGCTCCGATTCTGTCCATCTTGTTTACAAAGCAGATTCGGGGAACATTGAATTCGTCTGCCTGCTTCCAAACGGTTTCTGTCTGGGGCTGAACCCAACCTACCGCGCAGATTACGGCAACGGCTCCGTCCAGAACGCGGAGTGAACGCTCAACTTCTGCGGTAAAGTCCACGTGGCCTGGTGTGTCGATTATATTTATCTTGTAGCCTTTCCATTCGGTTGTGATGGCAGCAGAGGCAATCGTAATGCCACGCTCCTGTTCCTGCTGCATAAAGTCCATGGTTGCAGCACCGTCGTCAATTTCGCCAATCCTGTGAATCTTTCCGGAATAATAAAGGATACGCTCCGTCGTAGTAGTCTTTCCGGCATCGATATGGGCCATAATGCCAATGTTTCGCATTTTGTCTAACATAATTTTCCCCAAGCAGTCTTACGCAAATAAAGGGCAAGCCTAAGTATTTGACCGCTGCGTTGCATTTTGGAATTGTTCAATTTATTGCATATTATATAGAAAAGAATGATTTTTAACAACAGGAATTTTTACTGACTTTCTTTGGGCGTTCCCGTCTGCCTGCGGCAGCCGGTCGGCAGTTCCACCCTTCGCTAACGCTCATTGCCGCTGCGCGGCAACTACGGGGTTCCATTGCCTAACGCAAAAAGTGCTCGCTACTGGATTTGAACCAGTGACTTCCACCGTGTGAAGGTGGCACTCTACCGCTGAGTTAAGCGAGCAAGAATGTGCTAATTATACCCCTGCACTGTTTTTTTGTCAATAATTGCCCTTTTTGGCTTTTCAAGAGGATGTATTATATGCATTCACTATATCAAGAAGCTTATTTTTATTCTCTTCGCAAAAGGGACAGGTAAAAACTTCATGCGGAGTATTGGTAATATATGCATAAACAGTAAGTTCATTTTCCACAGTGTTGAACATTCCCATTTTATCTTTTTGCTGGGATTCAAGAGGAATTTCTTTTCTTTTTCTAACAGACGATTGATGCGTCATTGTGCTGCCCATATAGGTG
>JAGACC010000001.1 GCA_017614295.1 Treponema sp. | reverse complement strand
TCCAAAAGCCTTCAATTCCCATGTCCGTAAGAAGCTTGTATTTTGCCCCAAACCAGTCGCTTGCTTCCTTTTTGCAAAAGTCTGTAAAGTGAGATGCTCCGGGCCAAACTCCTGCGGTAAAGTCGGAACCGTCCTCCCTTTTGCAGAAGTAACCGTTTGCTATTCCCTCTTGGTAAACATCATATCCATTTTGAACTTTTACGCCTGCATCAATAATCGGTACAAGGCGAATTCCTTCTTCCTTCAAATCAGCAGAAAGCTTTTTTAAGTCCGGGAATTTTTTTTCATCAACGGTAAAGTCCTTGTAGTCTTCCATGTAGTCAATGTCCATGCAAATCATGTCCAGTGGAAGCTTTGCCTCGCGGTGTTTTTTTGCAACAGAAAGAATGTCTTCCTCCGTCTTGTAGCCCCAGCGGCTCTGCTGGAAACCGAATGCCCACTTTGGCGGAATGTAGCTTTGCCCAACAAGATTTCTAAACTGCCTTGTTATATCGTCAAGCAAAGATTCCTTTCTGCTGTCGTCTGCATAAATTACGTAAAGGTCTACACCTGTGTCCTTTGTGCAAACATTCATTATTCCCTGCTTGGTCCAGTCAATGTCAAATGTGATTTGCGATGCTGTGTCAAAGAAAAGTCCAAAGCTCTTTATCCTGCTGAACACAATAAGAAAATTGTGCGCTCCGTACATTGAATGGGTTGATTCATCCTGATTTGGAACGTCGGAACAAAAGCTGGTGTAGGAAAAGCCCCTCTTGTTCATACCACGCATGTTTTCACCAAGTCCAAAGACAAGGGCGTCTTTTTCTAGCTCGTATTCCCATTCAAAAGGCCATTCGCTTTTTAGCTTTCCCAAGTTGAATTGCGCGCAAGGCAAGGGGCGCATCTTGTTTACTACTGCATCTGTCTCTATGTTTTGTCCAAAGGAATATTTTTGAATCATAATATGATTATATTATCAAAAATTCAAACTGAAAAGCGACAATATTGCCTTTGAATATAACTTTAGTATTGCATTCTAAAAAAACGCATGATATAATTCTTATATAATATGAAAAAAGTATTAATAAATGAGTATTCATCATATCCTCAGAAAAAATTCGGTGAAAATAAAGAAGAAACCGTAAAGCGCGGAACCGATTTGTTTCCCTTAAAATATTACCTTAACAATACGGTTGATCCCCATTACGACCTTCCCATACACTGGCATTCAGACTTTGAGCTTATCCATATAATCTCCGGAGAATACACCGTTTTTGTTGAAGGAGCGGAACACATCTTGCGTAAGGGCGACTCGTGCTTTATTCCGGGCAACATCCTTCACGGTGACGGTGCAAAAAAAGGCAATGCCCTTTACGAATCCGTAGTATTCAGCATAGACTTGATAAGGCAGCATTCCTATCTTCCGGACAATTTTATTGGCGACATTTTGAGCGGAACAATCAAGCTGGAAAATGTAATCCCGGGAACAAATGCCGAGATGAAGGCCTGCATAGAAAATTTGTTCGAAATTCTAAAGATAAACCCGGACGGAACAGAGCTTTTGGCTTCGGGCTACCTTTTGCTCCTTCTTGGCCAATACAAAAAACAGCACCTCTTTACCACAAAGAACGTTATTTCAAACCTAAAGAAACGCCAGTCAGAGCAGATGGAAAGCGTAATAAATTATATCCGCAACAATTACAACAAGGATATTTCGCTTGACGAGATGGCGGCTCAGGCAAACCTTTCTCCAAAGTATTTCTGCCGTGTGTTTAAAGACATTACCGGACGTTCCCCCGTTGAATACCTTAACTGGTTCCGTATAAACAGGGCTTGCTCTAGGCTAAGGGAATCTTCCGACAAGCTTAATTCTATTGCCTTGGACTGCGGCTTTAACGACTTTAGCTACTTTATAAAAATATTTAAGAAGTACCGAAAGATGACGCCTCTAAAATACCGCAACATGGGCGCTGTGCAGGAGTCGGAGCAGGAGTAGAATTTTTCTGCGGCAGTTTTTTATGCAAAGGGCTTTCCGGGGTTTCGCCTTTCGGCTCCATTGCTTTCGCAACCGGCTTGCGCCGGCCCCTACAATCCCTGCCGTGCCTGCTTTTTTAAGATATTTGTCTCTTCCGCAACACCGTAGGCTGGTGTATCTTCTGTTCCGCGAATCTCCGGTTTTTCCAAAGCAATCTTGTCGTACCGCACAAGGTTAAAGAAACCAATCTCTTTTGCATGCGGGTCGTCCTTTTTTGCGGAAAATGCAATTCGTCTGCTTCCGTCGCACAAGAGAAGTCTTACCCGGCCGGATTTGTTAAGCATTGGGTCGGAAACAACGCAATATTCGCTTTGCAAATCTGTCTGCAAGGGGGATGCTTCTTTACAAACTTCTTGGTCATTTTTTTGGAATGCAAAGAAAGTCATCTTAACGGAGTTCCTGTCCAGTTTGGCAAGCTTTGCAAGAGTTGCAACCGGTTCTACAGGCTTCCACTGTATTTCTGCGTGGCAGGTCTGGTTTTCTCCGGCAGTTATGGCTGGGCATTTGTCTGTTGAACAGGGGCAGGGTGCCAAAAGGGTCATATTCTTTGTTGAAAGAAAATTCCTAAG
>JAGACC010000100.1 GCA_017614295.1 Treponema sp. | reverse complement strand
CGCACCGAGTACGATCTGGACAGCCCAAAAAAAATCGACTTAAAGCTTGGAAGGGCGCACGAAGTTATTATAGAAAAAACCAAGGACGAAAAGATTCTTGTTACCGCAGCCTCAAACAAACTGAACAAGCTTGCCCAGCAGGTAAAAGTAAAAATTGTTGAAGACAAAAAGCGCATGGATGTAGTTGTAAAGCATTCAGAAGACTTGTCGGACACCGCCGCGGAAGAAAACCTCTTTATACTCATAAAAATCCCCCAACGCTTCGTTGCAGACGTAGAACTTGCATCGGAAGTGGAAAACCTTAAAATTAGGGACATCACATTTGACGCAATCGAATTTGAAGGCAAGGCAAAAAATGTCTCCGTAACAAATGCATCCGGCCACCTTGAACTAAATTCAAATTCAAACCTTAGCATCCAGGTAAAAGACTCCAAGGGAAAGCTAGACCTAAACCAGATCCGCTCAGTCTCAAAAATACTCTTTTCCCAAGGTCAAAACTACTACCTAAAAAACGCCGGCCGCTTTACCCGATTCGTTGATTCAGACTCCAAAATCCTCCTAAAAAAGCGCAACCTGGAAACCCCACCAGAAACCGCCCCCCTAATAGTAGAACTAAACGGCTGGAAAACCGAAGCCCAAATCCTAACAGCAGTTCCCTAAAAAAACCCACCCTTGAAGGAACTCCACAAATTCACTATAATCCATAAATTATGAAACCAGTTCTTATTAAAGATTTGCTTACCTCTGCCCCGGACGGACGCGGAGTTACAGTTTGCGGTTGGGTGCGCACAAAGCGTGACTCAAAGAACCTCGTGTTTGTTCAGGTGAACGATGGAAGCTGCTTTGCAAACATCCAGCTTACTTTTGACCGCAATAATCCCGGTAATGCAGACGTAAATAATATAGAAGAAGAACTCAAGAAAATAACCACAGGAGCTTCTGTCCGCGCAGAGGGAGTCATAATCCCTTCACCAGCATCAGGACAGGCCGTTGAAGTTACGCTCCTAAAGCTTACCGTTCTGGGAGTCTGCCCACCGGAAGAATATCCTCTCCAGAAGAACAAGATGAGCATGGAATACCTCCGCGACAACGCACACCTCCGCGCACGCACAAACACATTCGGAGCAGTATTCCGCATGAGAAGCCAGATGGCAATCGCCCTGCACACATTCTTCCAGGAACGCGGCTTTGTCTACATCTCCGCACCGGAAATCACATGTTCAGACGCAGAAGGTGCAGGAGAAATGTTCCAGGTAACAACCCTTTCTTTGGAAAAAATTGCAGAGCTTGGCGTAAAAGCTGGTGCAAACGGCATGAAGATAGAAGATGCCCACAAAATAGTTGACTACTCAAAGGACTTCTTTGGCAAAAAGGCAAACCTTACCGTATCCGGCCAGCTAGAAGCAGAAACACTTGCAACAGCCCTTAGCAGGGTATACACATTCGGACCAACATTCCGCGCAGAAAATTCAAACACACCGCGCCACCTTAGCGAATTCTGGATGTGCGAACCGGAAATGGCATTCTTTGACCTCTTTGACGACATGGACTTGGAAGAAGAATTCATCAAGTACCTCTTGAACTGGGCACTTACAAAATGCAGCGAAGACATGGCATTCTTTGAAAAGAGAATCCAGCCTGGTGTTACCGCCCAGCTGCAGCACGTTGTAGACACACCGTTCAAGCGCATTTCATACACGGAAGCAGTAGCAGAGCTTGAAAAATTCAACGACAAGTTTGAATTCCCAATCGAATGGGGCAAAGAGCTTCAGACAGAACACGAGCGCTACCTTACCGAACAGATCTTCAAGTCTCCGGTAATGGTTTACAACTATCCAAAAGACGTAAAGGCATTCTACATGAAGCAGAATGAACCGGACGAACAGGGACGCATTACTGTTAGAGCAGTAGACGTACTTGTTCCAGGCCTTGGAGAAATTACCGGTGGAAGCGAACGCGAAGAAAACTACGACAAGCTTCTAAAGGTATGCCAGGAACGCGGAATGGACATGACCAACTACCAATGGTACCTTGACCTCCGCCGCTTTGGTACAGTTCCACACTCAGGATTCGGACTTGGTTTTGCACGCCTCTTGCGCTACATCACAGGCATGGCAAACATCCGTGACGTAATCCCATTCCCACGTGCACCAAAGCTCGCAGACTTCTAATGGAAATACTTAACATACACGGCTTTCTTGGCGAGGCAGACAACAAGAACTACAAGGCTCTTTGCAAAATGATGCCCGCCAAGAACATTATTTCTCCCCAGCTTGACTACATGGGCACTTCTCCCGAAGAGATTCTTAAAAAGCTTTCTTCAATGGTTAGCTCAAAAGACTTTATCTTTGTGGGGCAGAGCCTTGGCGGTTGGTTTGCGGACAAGCTAAGCAGAAAATTCAAGCTCCCATGCATACTCACAAACCCCTGCTACTTTCCACATCAGCTGGAGCTTATAAAAGAATCAGGCATTTCTTCCGCATTTCTGGATGAATACGCAAAGCTGACCCCATCTTCCAAGAACCAACTGGCCTATACCCTTTGCAGCGAATCAGACGAAATTATTTCCGGCAACTACGACAACTGCAGTAAGCTTTCCGGCCTTACGGTAAAAGTTCAGGGCAGCCACAGCACCATAGAAAACATAGGCCAGCACTTGGCAGACGTCCTGGAAAAAATCAACGAAAGCCTCTAGCCCACCTAATGCAGAACCGTCACCCCGACGAAAAAACCGTCACCCTGAACTCGATTCAGGGTCTGTCTAATCCAACCATTCACCTTCCACAGATTCCGGGTCAAGCCCGGAATGACCGCTACCACACAAGCCCAAGTTTTATCTTCTACTGATTCCGGGTCTCTTGCAATTCCTGGTCATACAAGATTTCTGAATCAAAGGGCAGCTCCTCGCGAATGTTTTGCGGAAGCACACCGGCTTTTTCCATAAGTTCAGCGGCATTAGTACGGCACAGCCCGCATTTTGTCCGTTCGTAAAAAATTGTAAGCGGCTCAAGGCAATCCGGCGACAGATTTTTTTCGTAAACATTAAGAAGGCCTATCAATTCCCAATGTGCGTCCTCAAAATCTTTAATCCTTCTGATTTTCTCCGCAATTTTTGCACCGTCACCTTCGCGGTAATTTTTTGTAAGCAGTTTAAGATAAAAGGGTGAATACTCATCGGACTCCAATGCCTTTTCTGCAAGCGAACGGATTTCCGGGGAAGCAAAAAAAGAAAGGGCATCAACCAAACGATCGTTAAAATTTGAATTCTTCCGTTTTGAAAGTAGCGAAAGTAAATCTTTGGCATCATAGGGATAAGGAATAATCTCAAACATCCAGAGATATTTTCCAAGTTCTTTCTGACTCTTTACAGTTTT
>JAGACC010000013.1 GCA_017614295.1 Treponema sp. | reverse complement strand
GTTACATCCAGCCTTCTTAATGTCTTCCAAAGCCTGAACCATGTGGATTTCGCTTTCTACGATACAAATAGGGCATTCATAAATCTCGTCTGCGCCGTACTTCTTTGTATAAGCGTCAATAAGAGCCTTTCTTCTGTTTACAGAAAGAGACTCAGGGAAACAGTCGCGGCTAACAGCTACGATACCGATCTTGATTTTTGGTTTGTTGTTAATCATGTCCTTACACTCCTATAAAATTGTTTTCCTATTTAAAACCTTATAAAAATTTATTAAACCTTATTTTGCCAGGTCTATGTTTACACCAGAAATACCGGCAAATGCGCCAGCCTTAGCTTCTGATGCAGACGGATGGGCAATAAGCCACTTGTTTGCAGCCCACAAAAGCTTGTCTTCCGCATCGATTTCCTTTAGCTCTGGTTTTGCCAAATTTGTACCCTTTGGAAGAACTACAATAACGCGGAAACCATCCTTGCTTACCTCTTTGCCCTTTACAGCATTGCATGGAGCATAGTGGAGGCTTGTCTCGTAAATCTGGACAACCGTTCCTGCTGGAACATAAAAGGCTTCCACTTCCTTAGAAGAAATGCGGCCTTTCTTTACGCTCTGGAGCGGTGCCAAAAGCAATACGATGTCGTTAGCGGGAATGTTAAGCTCTGAACCCCTGTGCCACTCAAGGCAGTTCAGCTTTGTGTTAAAGCCGTTGCAGTATCCAACCTGAACAGGCATTCCGCCATAAGCATTAACGGAAAAATCCTTTGCAACAGGCAAAGACTCAAGGGCAGAATCCCCCGGTTCATAGATAACCTTGTCCAAAGGCTTTTCTGTAGATGAATTCAACTTTTCAAGCAAGTCTTTTACATCGTAGCCATTAAGGACCTTTCCGTAACGCGCAAAGCTAGCGCCGAATACAGACTTAATTTTCATACCAATCTCCTTTATTTTTCACCAAAATACAGCCACGTATCTGGTAATTTCCTACAATTATATACCCACCTTGCTAAAAAGGAAAGTTTTTTTTGAGAATACTTTGTTTGTAGCAAATTGCGCTACCGGACGCACCGGGTCTTTTCCCAAAGTGCAATCCGGCAACCTTAGACTAGAGCTTAGCCAATTCCTTGTATGTGTCCCTAAGAGCCGGGTAAATCTTGCGGTAAAGCTGATAGACCTTTTCGTACTTGGGAACATTCTCTGCAAGAGGCATCTGGGCTGGATTTGTCTTAATAAGCTTGTCGCAACCTTCCTGTACGCTGGAGAAAACGCCTGTTCCAACACCTGCAAGGATAGCAACGCCAAGAGCTGGTCCTTCCTTAGAAGCAACAGTCTTAACCGGGCAGTTAAATGTGTCTGCAAGCATCTGTCTCCAAAGAGGACTTGAACCACCGCCGCCACAGGCATACATGTCGTTGATTGTAACACCCATTTCGCGGAGAACTTCGGTGCTGTCTCTCTGGCTGTATACAACGCCTTCCATTACTGCGCGCAAAAGATGCTGTCTTGTGTGCATTGCGCTAAGACCATAGAATGCTCCTCTGCAGTCTGGGTCAAGGTGAGGTGTGCGTTCTCCCATCAGGTAGGGAAGATAAAGAAGGCGGTCACATCCGATCGGTATACGTTCGGCCTGTTTGTCCATAACAAAATACGGATCCTTTCCCATTCCTGCGGCAACGGTTATTTCGTCCTGGCAGAAATTGTCGCGGAACCACTTGAGAGAAAGTCCAGCGGCAAGGGTTACTCCCATAACATGCCATGCACCGGGAACAGCGCAACAGAATGTGTGTACCCTGCCCTTTGGATCTATACTGAGTTTTGTTGTATGTGCAAAAACTACACCGCTTGTTCCTATCGTAGTAAAAGCCCTTCCGTCCACTACAGTTCCAGTTCCTACGGCTGCGGCGGCATTGTCTCCGGCTCCACCAACAACAGGTGTTCCTTCTGCCAAACCGGTAAGAGCGGCGGCCTTTGCGGTAAGCTTTCCGGTAACTTCCGGTGATTCATAAACCTTTGCAAGAAGGGACTTGTCTATGCCAAGCTTAGAAAGAACTTCATCGCTCCACTGGCGCTTGGGAACGTCAAGAAGCTGCATTCCAGAAGCATCGCTTACTTCCGTTGCAAATTCGCCTGTGAGCATGTAGCGCACATAGTCTTTTGGAAGCAGGATGTGGGCACATTTTTCGTAAAGTTCCGGCTCGTGCTTCTGAACCCACAGAATCTTTGAGGCTGTAAAACCTGTAAGAGCAGGGTTTGCGGTAATCTCTATAAGGCGGGAAGCTCCAACCTTCTGGGTGATTTCGTCGCATTCAGCTGCAGTACGCTGGTCGCACCAGATGATGGACTTGCGGAGTACGTTTCCGTCTTTGTCCAGCATTACAAGACCGTGCATCTGACCGGAAATACCTATTCCCTTTACATCGGAAGGCTTTGCTCCGGACTGTGCAATAACAGCCTTTGCTGTTCCGCAAACCGCATTGAACCAGTCAGCAGGATCCTGTTCAGCCCAACCGTTCTGCGGCTGATAGAGCGGGTATTCAATTGTTTTAGAAGCGGCAACTGTTCCGTCCAGGTTGAACAAAACAGTCTTGGTACCGCTTGTACCTAAATCAATTCCAAGTAAAAATGCCATATATTCTTCTCCTTTAAAAAAATATCAAACTAGGCGCTCGTATTCAAAATACTCAAAGTCAGCAGCTTTTGAATACAATTCAGTATCAACACAGTACATTCCGATGAAGGCACCCGTAAAACCGTCGGTTGAATATTCATCGCTCAAAACGGAGGTGTCGCAGATTGGACGCATCCTGTGCCATGACTTCTTGTCCAACGAATAGGCAAATTCTGCAACGCCATAGTTACCTTCTATGCGGAGGTAGACAGGCTTTCCGGAAGGAATCTGCATAGGCATTCCCTGTATGAACTTGTCCGGGAGTATTGTGTTCACCTGTATGATTTTGCCAAGGCGCTCGTCGTAGCCTACCTGCAAAAGATACTGGGTCTCTTCATCATAACGGTAGCACATTCCTGCGTACTGTTGGAAGTAGTCAGGCTCAAATTCGATCTTTGTTTCTGCGCGGAATTTAAAATCTTCCTGGCGGCGGGCAATAAGCGACTGTTCGTATGTAGACCAGGGGGACTGTCCTCCGTAGAGGCGTAAGAATCCGGGGCGGGCCTTAACGGAAGCAACTTTTTCCGTAAGCGGGCGACGCAGGGTCTTAAAGTCGTCATGGATACCCTTGCTAAAGTCGTAGCGGATAGCAGAAGGTCCAGTTCCGGGTGCAGTTTGAATTCCGTCATTGTCCGCATCAACAGCAACGTCAACGTATGGCGGAGGATTGTTGCGGAGAGTGCCGTTACCCTGCGTTACATAGGGCCAGTCATCTTTCCAGACTATTTCTGCAATTCCGGTTTCCCTACCCAAGACGCATTTTCCGCGGGTAAAAGGACCACCCAATGTTCCGGGCAGGGGTCTTCCGCAAAGATATGCAAGGTAGGTATGCTTTCCGTCTGGAGAATCGCACCAAATTCCGTGTCCAGAGCGCTGAAGCATAAGCTCCGGGTGGCCATAGGCTGTAATCAGTGGATTGTCCGGATGAACTTCGTATGGTCCTTCTATATTGCGTGAGCGTCCAACGGTAATCGCGTGCTCGTAGGAAGTACCACCTTCCGCAGCAATAATATAGTACCATCCGTTTTTCTTTACCAAATGGGGGCCTTCTACAAGACCTATATCTGTTCCCATAAAAATCTTCTTGCGTTCGCCGACAAGACATTTTTTAAGGGGATCGTATTCACGAAGCAATATTCCGCTAAACTGGCGCGGACCTTCTGTACGGTAGTCCCATTCCATGTTAAGGTACCAGTGGCGGCCGTCGTCATCATGGAACATGGATGCGTCAAATCCAGATGCGTTCATAAAAACAGGATCTGACCAAGGACCCTCTATTGAAGGTGAAGTTGTAAGGAAGTTGGGGCAGTTTTTCATTGGACCTGTAGACCAGTCACGGACGTTTGTGTAGATAAGATAGAACAAACCGTCGCTATAGGAAAGACAGGGTGCCCAGATACCGCATGAAGCTTTTTCTCCGCGCATATCAAGAAGGCGGGTTTCGCTAAGAGGGGAAGGAACCGTGGTCCAGTGAACCAAGTCCTTTGAGCGGGTAATTTCAACTCCCGGATACCATTCAAAAGTTGAATTTGCAATAAAATATTCTCCATTTGCAACACAAATGGAAGGATCGGGATGGAATCCCGGTAAAATTGGGTTATTAAGCCGGACGGTTTTCTCGCCAGAGCTTGCCATACTCTCTTTCTCCTTTGTTTTTGTTTATATACAATACAAGCCCCCAAGGCAAAAACCCAAGGGGCCGTTTTATATTATTGATAGGCAACTACGGAAGCCCCCTGCAGCAAAGACCGCAAAGAACTTCCTTATCTAGCATCGAACTGTACTATTCCTTTACAGAACCCATTGTAATACCAGCAATGATGTAGCGAGACATTATTGCGTAGAAGATGATAATCGGGATAAGCGAAACTGCAATACCCAAGTAAATACCACCAAATTCTGTACGGTAAATATCACCGCGGAGCTTCTGTACCAACATAGGAAGGGTAGCCTTGTCTTCGTTGGTAAGAATTACAGACGGAGTCATGAAGTTGTTCCAGCTTCCAACAAAGGCAAAGATAGCCTGAGTTGCAATAGCCGGCTGCATGATTGGCATTACAATTCTGTTGAACGTAAAGAATTCTCCGGCACCGTCAATACGGGCAGCTTCTACAAGTTCAAGCGAAAGAATTGATTCCATATACTGGTGGATGAACATTACTGTTGCAGCCGCAGAAATGGAAGGAACTGTAAGCGGAATGAATGTGTCCGTCAAGTGGAGCTTTGCCATGAACTGGTAGAAACCGATGAACGAAAGTGTTCCCGGAAGCATAATAAGGAACATAACAAGCCCCCAGAGCAACTTCTTTCCCTTAAAGTTGTATACGTAAATACCGTATGCTGTAAGGGTAGAAAAGTAGACACAAAGGACTGTAGAACTGACGGAGATTATGGAGCTGTTCAAGAAGCCTCTCCAAATCTTAAAGCCACGACCCGTAAGGGTATGCCAGTTGTACATCGTCTGCTTAATAAAGTGGTCTGTAGGAAGAACTGCAAGACCAGCATTTATTTCTTCTGTAGAACGAGTTGCGTTTATAAGCATGATCCAGATAGGAACGATTGCTATAAGCGTAAGAATGATCATTACAATATATATAATGGCAGACTTTACGGCACGTTTTGATGAATACTGCATTATTTGGCCTCCTGTGCAACATGCTTTACACGAGAATGATCGCTGGTAACCCAGTTAATACCCCTTGAAAGGATAACTGTGATAATGAACATTCCGATAGAAATAGCAGCTGCGTAAGAATACTGGTTTGTTCCGCGGAAACCAATGTTGTACATATATACAGCCATTGTACGGCACATAAAGTTTACACCACCGTTCATGTCGTTTGTGATAAGGAACGGAATATCGAACATCTGCATACCACCAACCATTGATGTAATAAGCAAGAAGAACATGATTGGGCGAAGCAGAGGAACTGTTATCTTCCATGTACACTGCCAGTCGTTTGCACCGTCGATTGTAGCAGATTCATACAAAGATGGTGAAATACTTGTAATACCTGCCATCAAAAGGATAAGGGTCTGACCACACCACATCCACCACTGGATGAATGCAACGATGCCTCTCAAAGCCCATCCGTTACGGTCAAATTGATATGCCTTTTCCACAAGCCCAAAGCCCAAAAGCATTTGGTTAACAGGACCTACTGGATAGCCGAACAAGCTTCTGAACAAAAGAGCTACAGATGCTGCCGTCATAAGGTTTGGCATATAAAAAATAGCCCTAAACAAGCCGGTTCCCTTAAGACGAAGTTTTACGTCGGTAAACCAAACAGCAAGCAAAAGAGCCATACCCAACTGCGGCAAGAAGTTAATGCCCCAGATTATAAATGTGTTTGCAACAGAACCCCAGAAATACTTGTCTGTTACAAGTCTGACATAATTTCCAAAACCAATTATTTTAAATGTCTTTTTTAAGCCTTTCAAATCCCCGACTGACAAGATAAATGTATAAATTGTCGGCCAGAAATTGAACATTAAATATATAAGCACGAAAGGTATGATAAAAAAGTAACCTTTTTTATTTATACGATCCGATACTATTTTCTTAGTTGCCATCCCTGCCTCCGCGTGCAATTTTTTTCCGAAAAAAAAGGGCGCGGATTCACTCAATGATTTTAGTCAGATGAATGTCCGCGCCCATAGGGTCAGATAATGAATTCAGATTTTAATTAGAATCCAAGAGTTGTGCTAACCTGAGCCTTGAATTCGTTCAAAGCATCTTCCTTAGACTTTTCGCCGTTTGCATAAGCTGCAACTGCTTCGTTCCAAAGAGCTTCGATAGCCTGGTCTGTACCCTGGATAAGTTTTCCGTCGATACCTTTTGCCATTTCGCAGAATTCTACGTAGTGGTTCTGGCCACCAAGGAATGCTTCAGAGAATGTATCTTTGATAGCTGCCTGTGTGTGGAGGTTACCAAGTGTATCACCTGTCTTCTTTGCATAGCCTTCGCAGAAGCCGTCATCAGAAACGAGGTATTTGATCATTTCCTTAGCAGCGTTCGGGTTCTTTGTTCCCTTGTATGCAGCAATCCAAGTACCACCCCAGTAGTACTTTGCAGGACCCTGACACATTGCCCAGTCACCTGCTGTGCCTTCTGCATTTGTCTTAAGAACATAGTGGAGACCCCATGTTGGGAGGAAGTATGAGAATACCTTTACATCCTTACCCTTGTCATCTTTAAGAGCATCCTTCATACCTGCGAACCAGCCTTCAGACCACTGTCCTACGCGACCGTCGTATTCTTTGTCGTGCATAACTTTGCACATTTCCATGTACTGGTCCATAGCTGGGTCAATAACGAGCTTGCCGTTTACAACCCAAGGATCCTTACGAGCACCCTTGTAAGGCATGAACAAGTCACCTGTTGTAGAAACGATCTTGATAGAGCCGTTTGACTTCTGCTTGATTGTTTCTGCAAGTTCAAGGAACTTTGTAAGGTCAGACATGTACTTCTGTACTTCTGCTGGATCGTCTGTTCCGAGGATCTGCTTTGCGAGGCTGCGGCGATAGAATACAGCACCAGGACATACCTGCCATGCCATACCGTATACGTGGCCGTTGTAAGAACCAATCTGCATTGGGTAGTCAGCCATCTTGTCCTTTACTTCTGCGTAAACATCATCGAGAGGAAGCAAGAGTTCTGGACCTTCTTCGATGTACTTGCGTACGAATGCGTTTTCAAGAGCGAAAACATCAGGTGCACCGTTGCCAGATGCGAGAACCGGGTCCAACTTGTTGGGGAACTGGTCTGTTGGTGTGAGAGAGTACTCAACTGTCATGTCTGGGTGAGCCTTCTTGTAACCGAAGTTCTCATCGTTGATCATGCCTTCCAATTCGTCTGTAAATGACCATACAACGAGGTTTTTGTTTGCATCTGCGCCAGCGTTTGCTGCACCAGCTGCACCCTGTTCCTTACCTTTGCAGCTTACAGAAAGCAAAGCTGCTGCGCAAAGAACACCACTCAAAGCTAATAGAGATTTCTTCATGCTAAACTCCTATTTTAGTATTAAAAAAATTACGGTCGCCAGAAACACCTTGACGAGCAAAATGTATGCAAGCGTTCCGTTTCTCTTATATGCTAGATTACACCACTTCAAAAAAAGCAATGTCAGAATTATGCTAAAAATGTCAGATTCCAACGAAAATATAATATAAATATTTCGTTTTTTTTATTTTGACTGACTATTTTGCCATAATCTTCCTAATTTTTAGTGATGATTTGTTTGATTTTTAGTGAAAAAAGCAAGCTAATCCAAAAAGCGCCTATTTGACACTCCAAAAAATTAGTGATGAATTGTTAGTTTTTTAGAGAAAATCGCAAAACAAACTACCGTCCGTCCAAAAAAACAGCATTTTTCCCGGTCAGCAAAGGCAAATTCTGTTATTTTCACACTTTTTCTGGAAAAAATTCACAATTCATGCAGGTGCAAAAATCAAATCAAACTTTTTAATAAGAATACACCATGTCAAAATAAAAAATAGCAGGATTTTAAGTAAAATATCAAAATTTAACAAAAATATCGCAAGTGTCATCCAACCGGTTAGCGATGGGAGCAGCGCCGGAGGCGTTCCGAACGAAGAGAGGAATGGAGCGACAGCGGAACTGCGGACGTAGCGACCCGAACGAAGAGAGGGGAACCGCCATAAAAACCCGGGGACACAGATAAGGCAAATGTGTAAAAAACGTGTATAATAGAACTTGGTATATAAAGAGCGGGACACTTGAGCTAGAATCTCTTTTGTAAGGAGTAAGGAAGCGGTATGAAGTACAGGAACGCACAGGACATTTTTCCACAGGCTCTCTTAAAGCAGATCCAAAGGTATGTTTCGGGGGAGACAATTTATATTCCGGCCGGAAGCGGAAAAAAGTCTTGGGGAGAAACTTCGGGCTACCAGCAGTTCATCCGGGAAAGAAACGCTGCCATAAAGGCGGACTTTGATTCGGGTAAAAGCATTGATGGCCTTATGGAAAAGTACTGTCTTTCTTATGATTCAATTAAACGTATTGTTTACAACAAGAAGGAGATTTCTATGTTAAAGTACAGTGCAAGTTTGGAATCGGCAAAGGCTTATGCAAAGGAAGAAAAGCTTGATGCATGGATTCACCTCTATTTGAATGAAGAAGGAAGGAACATTCCTTTTTCCGACGGACTAAAACTATGTGACAGATATTACTTTAGCCCGGTTCTAATGCCAATCAGCCTTTTTAAGCGCTGCACGGGACCGGAAGAGGAAATGAAATACCACATAGACAGGGACTGGTGGGAGCACAAGGTTGGCCAACTAAAAAAATCTGTTCAGGCAGACCAAAACTTTTTGGACAAATGCGCACCCCTGATTGTTGAATATACAGGGGGCAAGTTTGTATTGAACGACGGAAACCACCGGCACAAGGCTTACGAGGATCTTGGCATAGAAAAGGCCTGGGTAATTTTCTGGATTACGGAGGAAGAGGAATACCGGGACTTTATGCAAAGATACGGAGACTATGTAAAAGACTGCGTAGTGGTAAGGAAATAGGCCAAGGGAATACTTCCAAAAGAAAACTACACCGATACGGGAAATAAGAAAGCAGTTTTTTCTTGACAAAACAAAGAATGTGCAGGTAAGATTATTTTAAGAATAAAAAGTCTTTTTGCGCGTTTCGCAACACAGCCCGTGTATGCGATTTCTTATTTCCCTATCCAAAGCCATTCGTTGAATGGTAAAAGATAAATCTTTCGGAGGTATTCGTATGACAAAGAAAATTATGATGTTCGTCGCCATGCTGACAGTAGCAATGGGATGCTTTGCCGCAGGTACTCAAAGAGTGAATGCAACAAAAGACAGAAGATGCAACCGGATTGTCATTGTGAACGAAAGTTCAGAAACCGTTAGGATTGCACAAGCAGACGGTTCTAATGTTACCGGATATATAAAAAGTGGACAGCAGAGCTCCATCAATGCCAATTCCGTAGTCTTGGAAATAGGTAGCAGTTGCAACGGACACACACAGGTATCTGGCCGGGATTTTGTCATCACAATAACAGGGGGAAGTTCTTCATCTTATAACAGCGGCTCCAACCGTTCCTCATCCAGAAGTTCTAGATCAAGCAGCAAATGTACATCTTGTCTTGGAACAGGAAAATGTAAGCGCTGTAACGGTAAAGGCGAATATTACAACGACGGGCACTACGGACCAAAGAAAAGCCAGCTTGACAGATACGTAAAATGCGACTGGTGCAAAGGGACAGGAAAGTGCTCTAATTGCAACGGCAGAGGAAGCCGCTAAAGCGGAAATTGTGCCAAGACGCTAGCCACCAGGGCGCCAGCATTTAAAACAAATGTATGGCATAACCGAGTCATTCAGAGGAACGCAGTGACGAAGAATCTATTGATGTTGCCCAGGAACATAGATTTGTCACCCATTTCAGGGTTCAGAATGACATCTTGGAAAAGTAAATGCTGCCGCCCTGCACTCGCCACACACACCCCTTATCTTTTCTTCAATTATATGCTACAATATCGAAGAGAGTTTGTCCTAAGACTGAGGTAAAAGGTGAAATATTTTTCCGACTGGCTTAAATTTGAAGAAGACTCCCTCTACGAACAGAAGCGCCACCTTCCAATGGAAGAAGAATTCACCTTCTACAAGTCAGTGGCAAGCGGAGACATAGACACAGTAAAAAGAATCTGCGAACGCAACGACTTTGCAGACATGAAGGAAAAGGGACGGCTGTCTGAGAACCCCCTGCAGAACATGAAATTCCACTTCGTAATAAACACCGCCATGTGCTCACGGTTCTGCGTGGAAATGGGCATGAGCATGGAAGAATCCTACAAGCTTAGCGACTACTACATTCAGCGGACGGACCTCTGCACCACCAAAGAAGAAATAGTTGCCCTGCAAAAAGAAATGTGCATTGACTACACCGAGCGCATGAAGAGCAGCCAGCACCAGGGAGTAATGCCCGGCACCCTGTCCAAATGCATGGAATACATCTACATGAACATAACGAACAGGATTTCCGCGGGCGACCTTGCAAAAATTTCTGGACTTTCGGAAAGCTATCTTACACAGCTCTTCAAAAAGGAAACCGGCTATTCCATTGGCAACTACATAAGGCTAAAAAAGATTGAATACGCAAAAAAGCTTCTAAAATTTACCGACTATTCAATTTCCGAGATTTCGGACATGCTATGCTTTACAACCCAGAGCCACTTTATTTACGTTTTCAGAAAAACTACAGGAATGACGCCCAAGAAATACAGGGACCTGCGCTACTGCAAGCATACCGACTACCCGGAATTTGCAGACAGGGATTCTCTAAAAAAAGGCAATCTTCCAACTTCTACAAATAATCAGTCTTAGCAAGGTGGGGGAAGTCCGCTGGAAGCTGCGTCCTTTGGGCTTGCTGCGAATACCCCCTGATATTTGTTTGAACACAAGGTGGGGGAAGTCTCCCCCTGCGTCCGCACTTCGTTGCGTCCTACCCCCTCTGCGGGGAAGCCTCTTTGCTAAGCCCCGCAACGCCCCAGTATGGGTTTGGAAAAAATACACGGCTTCTGCAAGAAAACTGTCACCCTGAACTAGTTTCAGGGTCTGTAAAAAATACAGGTATGCTTAAAACCACATTCACGCCAGCGTACAAACCTCTGCCAAAGAATTAGGATCATCGCGTATAAGAGTCCCCAGGGAAGCAACATTTATACTGCCGGAAAGAGGATTCTTTATGCTGCAGACATTGGAATTTATGCTGGCAGTAACATCAGACTTTTCAAAGGCAAGATCTGCTTCGTATATGCTGCAGTTCACAAGCTTTAGACCCTTGCAGTAGCAGAGCGGCTGAGTTCCGGTAATAGTACAGTTCTCCAGGGTAAGATTCTCTGAATACCAGCCAAGATATTCCCCCTTTACGGTGCAGTTCCTAACCACTACGTTCTTTGCGTGCCAGAATGCGTCCTTTGTGTCAAAGTTGCAGTTTTCAAAAACGCTGTCCTCTACGTACTGGAATGAATACTTACCGGAAAAGTCCACGCTGGTAAAGTTAAGGCCGCTGCTCTTTAGCATAAAATACTCGCTGGAAGCCGTGCAGTTTGCCATAGACAAGCCTTTTGTAAACCATCCAAATTCCGGGGACTCAATTTCCGAATTCTTAATCGTAACATTGGAACATTCCCT
>JAGACC010000099.1 GCA_017614295.1 Treponema sp. | reverse complement strand
TTCCAAAAGCGGCCAAATACGGCTAGCCTTCTGCTCGGTTTCCCAGTCGCGGTGCAATTCAGCCAAAAGCTGCTCGCGTATAACAATTAGCCTTGGGTTCTTTGTACGCTCAAGCGAAGCGTCTATTTTTTCCAGTGCATCTTCCAGAGATATTTTTGGAATCCTGTCCTCTTCTTCCATGGCCATAGTTCTAAGACCTGCATAGCGCAAGTCCTGGGAAAGCTTATCCTCCGGAGGGCGGCTCAAGAGGTAAAGGGCATAGTCACCGTAAGAGGCAAGTCCTGGCACGTAATCCGGGAACTTGTTAACAAGAATGTCCAGCCTGCTAAATTATTTGGCAAGGTCGTTCTTGGACTTTAAGTACATTGCGCTGTTAACGTAAACAACGGGAAGCACCTGTTTTGCATAAGAAGTCAAACCTGCGTTGGCATTGGCAGACTCAGCCAAAATTACGTCTATAAGCTCACTGCGTATCTTTTCTGCGGCGGCATCCTCTTCTAGAAGGTAATAGTCATCCGCTTCCAGTGCCTTGTGTTCAATCTTTAGCGCAACAGGTCCCGGGAAAGAATCACCGGCAAGCAAAGCCTCAAGACTTTCTGTGTAGTGGCCTGCGTCATAGAATACGGAACCCCAGAAGAGCGAATCTTCCAGAGAGTCTACGCTACCTGTATATGCTTCCGATGCCTTGGCAAAGTTTCCTTCCTTCATGCAAAGGGCAGCAGCATTTCTTGCCCAGCGTGAAAGTTTTGTGCTTCTGGCAGCGTCAAGGTAAATTGGAACAAAGCGGGAATCATAAAAGACTTCAAACTTTTCCTTTGCGGTGGCAGTGTGATCCGGGTTCTTTTTCTTTCCCCTCAGCAAAAAGAAGGTCTTTCCAAACAGGTCGTCCGCGCTCCATCCAGTCTCCAAAGCGTAGGAAAGGAATGCTTCCGCATAGATGGAACCGTATTCGGTACCGGAAAGGGGCTTTGTAACCTTAAGGGCTTTTTTTGTCTTGTTCTGGTCCAGCAAGAAATTTCCGTAAACCGCAAGCAGCTGCTTGTCTTTCTTATGCTTACGGAGGGCCTTTTTTAGTGCTTTTTCCGCACGGTCGGACTCTCCAAGGGTAACATAGCGCTTGTAGACACCCATGCTTTCCAGAGGCGTTGTGGCAAGCTTTTCCGTCTTTTGCAGAAGCTCCATTGCTTCCTTAGTCTTGCCCTGGCCAATAAGAATGTCCACGAATCCCAGCTCCGTACTTATTGCAGCCCCCTCCGAATGAGAAGAACACGCAGCAAAAAAGAACTGGGAACAAAATAAAATTGCGCAAAGAGCGGCTAAAGCAATGTGTCTTGCACAAGGCTTCATAGCTCCATGCGCCATGAATGAGGAAAATCCTAAAATTTTAGTCTTTGTATTCAAGTTGCTATCTCTTTACGAATTTTGTCCAGAACAGCATTAATGAATTTGAAGGAAATGTCTGTGTCGAATTCTTTTGCAATGGCTATGGCTTCGTCAATAACCACAGACCCGGGCGTTTCCTTTTGGTACAAAAGCTGGAAAATGCTCACTCGCAAAATCGCCAAAGACACCTTGTTAACACGGTTAAATTCCCATCGCTCGGACAAGTGCTCTTTTATAAGCACATCAATCTCTTCAAGATGATTTATTGTTCCGGAAATGAGAATACGGGCAAAATCGTCCTTTTCAGTATCGGCATTTTTTGCTTCACTTTCAGTATTATTATCTACCCATTCAAGTTTTAAAAGGTCATCCAGGCTCTTTTTACCCACATCGTATGAGTACAGAGCCTGAAATGCCAGAATTCTTCCTTTCCGACGAGACACGGCAAACCTACCAGCTTAAAAGTTTTGTAAGGGCGTCGCCTGTCTTCTTGCGGTCTACGTTAGACGCATTGTCCAGATTCTTGGCAATGTCATTTGCAGACTTCTGAAGGAACTGACCCTGCTTCTGACTTGTCAAAGTACCCTTGATATATTCTTTTACAGTGTGCTTTGATTCCGGTTCAACAGGATCGGAAAGCTTAAGCATCTTTGCGCTGTACTTGTTAAGAACTGAATAGAACTGCCAGTTGTTTCCGCCGTCAATCAATTCGCTTGTAAAGCCTACGTTGCGGCCAAAGAGTTCCTTCATCTTATCCATGGTCCAACCCTGAGCCTGTGCTGTCTGTGCATTGTTGTGAACCATGATTTCTCCGGCCTGGTAAACCTTTCCGTTGTCAGAAGACTTCATTATGTCTGTTCTTGAAGCCTGCTTTGCGGAAACCTGCTTAAGAGCGGCGTTTGCCTTTGCCTTTGTTCCTTCAGCATCCTTTCCCTTTGGAATAACGTAAAGGAAAAGCTTTGCCATGTCGTCCCAAACGAACTTGGTCTTGTTTATGTCGTAGAATTCGTTGACTTCTTTGTCTGTAGCAGTGATTTTCTTTGCTTCGTCCTGCTTCTTGCTTACGATGTACTGCTGAACAGTGATTGATTCCCTGATGTAAGCCTTGTAGTCGGCAACAGACATTCCTGTTGTTTCCAGAATATACTCGTTCAAGGACTTACCGGTAGACTTCTTTACGGCCTGTTCAAGCTGGGCTTCTGTAATCTGCTGGCCACCCTGGCTGAATGAGCTTACAAAAGCTGCGTTTACCTGGGAGTCGGTAATGGCAAGACCTTCTTTTGCTGCCTGCTGGGCAATAAGCTTGTTGGCAATCATTCCGTCAAGAGTTGCCTTCCTAAGCTCAACCTTCTGGGCGTCGGTCATCTTCATGCCATAAGCCTCGTACTGCTTTTCCGCAACTCCGGCACGAGCCTTAAGCTGTTTTAGGGTAATAGTTTCTGATTTGTGCAGTTTTACTACGGCGAGGGGCTGCAACTCATTCTGTGCAAACAAAAAACCAGCCGCAGAAAGCAACATTGTAAAACCAATTGCTAAACGTTTCATATAACTTTCCTCTTCAATCTATAAAAATCAACCGAAATACCGGTGCAGAGGCCTAACCCCTTTCTAAAAATATAACAAATCAATAATAAAATTCGTTACACTTATTTACAGTTCTTATGCCTGCTTTTCCAACGGAAGTCCACCTTCTATAGTTGCACGGATTCTGCGCACACCGGCAGAAGAAGACTGTTCCTTTACAATCTTGAATTTGCCGATCTGGGCTGTATGCTGAACATGGGGGCCACCACAAACTTCCTTGCTGAACCAACCTTCCTTTGGACCTATGGTGTAAACCTTTACCTGGCTTTCGTACTTTTCGCCGAACAAAGCGCGTGCACCTTCAGCCTTTGCCTGTTCAAGCGGCATAACTTCCATGGAAACCGGCAAATCCTTCTGAATCTGCTCGTTTACGATGGATTCTACCTGGGCAATTTCTTCCTTTGTCATTGCACGGTGGAAGCTAAAGTCAAAGCGCATACGCTCCGCAGTGATGTTTGAACCCTTCTGGGCAACCTCATCGCCAAGAACGCTAACCAAAGCCTGCTGCAAAAGGTGTGTTGCGGTGTGGTACTTTGTGGTAATCTCGCTGTGGTCAACAAGACCTCCCTTGAAAGTACCTGCGCTAAGAGAGCGTGACTCTTCCTGGTGCTTCTTTTCTTCTGCCTTAAAGCCTTCAATGTCTACGGACATGCCGTTTTCCTTGGCCATTTCCTCAGTAATCTCTATTGGGAAACCAAAGGTGTCGTAAAGGCGGAATGCAACGCGTCCAGGGATAATCTTCTTGGGATTCTTCTGAAGGTTTGGCAAAAGCTTCTGGAATTCATTTTCGCCAGACTTCAATGTCTTGCCAAACTTTTCTTCTTCCAAAGTAAGCTGTTCCTTTACAAAAGCCTCGTGTTCGGGGAGTTCTGGATAAGCTTCCTTATATTCTTCTATTATAATAGCTGCCGGTTTTGCAAGGAATGAACCTTCAATTCCAAGCTTGCGGCCGTAGCGTACTGCACGACGGATGATTCTGCGGAGGATGTAGCCTGCACCGGTTCTTGCCGGAGTAACACCCTGCGGGTCTCCAAGGATGAATGTTGCCGTGCGGACGTGGTCTGCTATGATGCGGATTGCCGTATCATCTGCCTCGTTCTCGCCGTATTTTTTTCCGCTAAGTTCTTCTATAGACTTAATGATTGGCTGGAAAACGTCTGTCTCGTAAACAGATTTCTGGCCGTTCAAGACGGAAACGGTACGCTCAACGCCCATGCCTGTGTCTACGCACTTGCGCTGCATCTCGTTGTAGTGTCCCTGAGCGTCCTTGTTGTAGCCCATGAATACGTTGTTCCAAATTTCCAGGTACTTACCACAGTGGCAACCAGGACGGCAGTCTGGACCGCACTTTGGCTGACCGTTGTCGTAGAAAATTTCTGTGTCTGGACCACATGGACCTGTCTGACCGGCTGGACCCCACCAGTTGTCTTCGCGTGGAAGGAAGAAGATATGGTCTTTTGCAATCCCCATTTCTTCCCAGCGGGCAGCTGCTTCTTCATCGCGGGGAATTTCCGTTCCGTCAGCAGTTTTTTCGCCTGCAAAAACGGTAACATTCAGCTTTTCCTTTGGAATTCCAAGATATTTGGGGGATGTTAAAAATTCAAATGAATAGGCAATTGACTCCTGCTTAAAATAGGAACCAAGGCTCCAGTTACCCAGCATCTCAAAAAAGGTAAGATGGCTTGCATCGCCTACGGAATCAATGTCTCCGGTGCGCACACACTTCTGGTAATCCGTAAGACGGTCGCCGGACGGATGTTTTTCGCCCAAAAGATATGGAACGAGCGGCTGCATACCCGCTGTTGTGAACAAAACCGTAGGGTCGTTGTTTGGCAAAAGGCTCTTTCCGCTGATTTCTACATGATTCTTTGACTTGAAAAATTCAATGTACTTAGAACGCAACTCGTTGACTTTCATAATTTTTTATAGTAAAAGATTCAGGGCTTTTAGTCAAGATAAAGGGAAAAAGGGAATGGAAATCAGTTTTGGCTCCATTTCTCTTCTATAAACAACATTCCCGGCACTAAACTTTTGGACGGTACTCTTATACACTCTACCATTCTAATCTTTGGCTAACTCGACCGAACGCCCCTCTGCGTCACCGCCCTTCCGCCCTTCGGTAACCCTCATCCCGCTTGCGCGGGACTAAAGGGGCTTCACGGCGGCGTAGCTTGCTCGTTGTCTTCTTGCCCCAAAAAAATAACAAATTTTTAATACAAACTTGAAAATTAACATAAAACGCACGATAATTAGGGGTGCCCAAAAAATTTGTTCCCAGAGGTGAGCCCCATGAGAAATGCAGCTGTACAGATACATTGGAAAGTGGTATTTTTAACTTCCATAATTGCCGCTACAGTCCTTACGCTGTTTTCTGCATGCAGCAACCCTAACTCCGACTCTTGGGAAGAACCAGTACACGACTACTTTGACAAGTACACCAACACCGCCGCCATAGAAAAACAGGAAATCCGCTTCCAAACCCAAAAAGACAAGTCCGGCACAACCTGCATCCCAAGCGACGGCAACAAAACCGTAACCTTCTACCTAAGGAACCCACGCCAATACACCCTGAACCTGGAGACATCCTTTAGCGTACCAGACTCCGGGGCTGACATTCAAATTGAACAAGACATGCAGGACAAGACAATAATACGCCTTACCTACCCACAATCCTATCTTCAAGCGCACGATGGAGGCCAGCAAATAGGCGGCACAATCTACCTAACGGAATCAGAAACACTCAGGAAATTTGACCCCTATTCCTTTAGCTTAAAGTGCAACAGTCCACCGCCGGGGGTAAAAGGTCAAAGCGTACAGAGCAATGGCAGCAACTATATCGTTTGCTTCTATGTTCCCACAACGGAACTTGGCAACGCACCCCACAATCTTGATACGCATACCGTCTGCATAAACGGAGAAGCCGTTGCAACAATAGGTACGGACGGTTCTATTACCCCAATACCAGGCAAAATCATTTACACAACAGCTCCGTCGGAACTTAATGTAATTCCAGGCTCCGGGGCATCAGAATTTACCGGAAATTCTGCAGGTTGCACAGCCTTATATTACGACACTGGCCATCTTTCATCTTCTGGGGAATTCATCCGATGGAACATTTACTTGGAAGACGATGACGGCTTTAAGTCAGAAACAGTAAACGCAGATTCCATTGTAACCCAAGTAAACCTTTCCATATTAGGAAACGACATACTTACACTCAATACAGAAACCGCAGAGAACAGCTCTCTCCTTACCGCACAAGTAGACTCTGGCGCAATCTCCAGCTGCACATGGGAACCTTCATCATCCAGCATAATAACCATTTCCCCAGATTCATCAGACAATGGTAAAACCGCAACAGTTATGGCATCTGCTGGCGGTACAGAAAATATTACTATAACGGCAACCCTCGCAGACGGAAGGGAAGTTACGACTACCAAAACCGTCCGTGTACTTGCAGTTAATTTTGCAGACGATACGCCAGAAGATTTCCTAAAAG
>JAGACC010000098.1 GCA_017614295.1 Treponema sp. | reverse complement strand
TTTTCTTTGTAGATGGCATTTGTAATTTTTATGGAAAGGTCGTCTATTTCTTTTGCGGTCATGTCTTCCGGTACTTCTATGTGAACAGAGCCAATCATTCTGTCCGGACCGTAAGAGTTAAGGCTTAAGTCGTATGCACCAAGGACATTTGGGAAAGCTGCAATATTTTTTTTGACGTTTCTGGAAAGCTCTTTGGAGATGCGGCTGCCAAGAATGTCGTCCAGGGTGTCTTTTAGCATTTCTATTCCGCTTTTTAGAATGAAGAGGGAAATTACGCAGCCAATATATGCTTCAAGCGAAAAGCCCGTGAACTTTGCGATTAGGGCGCCAGCCAAAACTCCTGCAGAAAGGAATGCGTCGTTACGGGCATCTTCTCCGGAAGCTACAAGCGATTTGCTGTCCGTGACTTTTCCCTGCTTTTTTACCCATGCTCCAAGAATGAATTTTACCAATACCGCTGTAGCAACTATTGTAATTGTTACCGTGGAATATTCTGCTTTTTGCGGATGGATTATTTTTAAGATTGATTCTTTTAGCGAAGTGAATCCTGCGTACAAAACGATTGCCGCTATGATTGAAGCGGAAAGGTATTCAATGCGTCCGTAGCCAAAGGGGTGCTTTTTGTCTGCCGGTTTAAGTGAAAGCTTTGTTCCAATAATAGTTATTATGGAAGAAAGTGCGTCTGAAAGGTTGTTTACCGCATCGAGTATTATGGAGATTGAACCGGAAAATATGCCTGCCGTTGCTTTAAATGATGCAAGCACAACGTTTGCCGCTATGCTGACTATGGAGACTGTTACTATCTTTTTGTCGCGCTGTATTTCTTTTGTATTGTTTTTCATATTCTGTCTAACATATTAGAATTCTGTGAAGGTTCTGTCAAATCCTTCTTCCAGCCAGAGGGAGATTTTTTCGCTTACGCTGCGGATTTTTTGTGCGCGGTTTTTGCCTGTTATGGAACATTCCCAGACTATGCAGACGCGCCAGCCTTCTTCTATTAGCTCTTGAATTTCTTTTGCATCCCGTTCCCGGTTGCGCTTTATTTTGTTTGTCCAAAATTCGCTGTTGGTTTTGGGAATGTGGTATTTGGGGCAAGCCTTTGCAGAATAAACTTTTTTCTTTTGCGAAGGATTTTTTAGGCTCAAAAGTTTTTCCATTGCAAAGGGAACGTGTCCGTGCCAGAAGCATCCGTTTACAAATATTATTGCGTGGTAATGAGGCAGAACAATATCCGGTTTTCCTGCAAGCCTTGCATCGTTTTTTCTAAAGCGGAATCCCAACTTGAACAGAGCAGAGCGCACGGCCCTTTCCGGAGCGGTGTTTGTGCTTCGAATGGCTGCCATGTTAGCGTGCCTTTGCTCTAAAGTAGCCCTGTCCATTGGAACTCCTTGCCTTTATTACAGAAGGTTATTTTGCTCCCCACTCCTTGTAGTAGGCATCTATTTCTGCTTTTAGGGAATCGGTTATGAGTCCTCCCGGTGTGTGAAGGTATTCAACGACTTCCTGCATAGAAACAATTGCGCGTGCCGGAAAGCCGTATTTTTCTGTGATTGTGTCCAAGGCGGATTTGTCTGTGTCCAAGGCTTTTTCCATGCGGTTAAGGCTTACCATCTCACCGATGATTGTTACGTTGCCCTGAGCTTTTACGATTGGGTATGTTTCTTCTATGGACTTGCCGGATGTGGTTACGTCTTCTATGATTACAACCTTTTCTCCGTCCTTTATGTTGCTGCCCAAAAGAGAGCCTTTGTCTGCTCCGTGGTCTTTTTCTTCCTTGCGGTTTGAGCAGTAGCGTACTTCTTTTCCGTAGAGCTTTGAGTATGCTATTGCCGTTGTTACCGCCAGAGGGATTCCCTTGTAGGCAGGTCCAAACAGAACGTCAAAGTCATCGCCAAAGTTTGAGTGGATTGCCTTGGCATAAAATTCCCCAAGCCTGCTAAGCTGGCTGCCAGTTACGTAAGCACCTGCATTCATAAAAAACGGGGATTTGCGTCCGCTTTTTAGCGTGAACGAACCAAATTTGAGCGCATTGCATTCAACCATAAAATCAATGAATTCTTTCTTGTAGTCTTCCATAAGCAATATCATAGCGTATCTGCAAAAAATGTGGAAGTTATAGCTTTTTTAAATTTTCTATTCCCGTGACATGGGAATGGGGCTGAAGTACAATTTTTCTAAGATTGCAGAAGAAGGAGGAATTGTACTATGAGAAAGGGATTTGTTTTTTTGTCTGTATTGATTTTGCTTTCCACAAGGACTTTTGCCCTGAAGGATTATTCCAAGATTTCCCCGCGCATACACAGGATGATTGTTGCAACCATTAAGGAAACTCAGGCGAATATCTATGACTACAATCTTGACGGAGAGATTAACTGCCGTGACTATTCGTGTGTGTTCAAGGTGACATGGGACAGACTGTATCCAAAAGAGGCATACCGCTGTACTCTTGTAAGGAATTCCCCTCCCTATGGTAACGGGCATCTTTTTGTAAACATAGAGGACGATAATTCTTGCCCGATAGATGTTGAACCTCAGGCTCATTCTCCGCAGCATTATCTTATGTACGAAACTTGGACAGCAGGCGAGTTTAGCAATCAGGCATACAACGCTTATGGAGAAACGGAATACTGGTTGGCAGAACCGCAGAGGCTTGCGAATGTATTGCCGAATAAGTCTTCTGGTGGCTATGGATACGGTTATTATAGCAACAGTTCTTATAGCAATGGCTCGTATAGCAATAATTCTTACGCTAATAGCTCTAATGAAAATGTGCTCTTGGGATATTTTTCTGTGGGCTACATGGGAAGCTTGGATTTAAAAGATTCTTCTGATTCGGGATTTTTGAATTCTCAGAAATGCGGAATTGAGTTTGCCTACGAGACTCCTGCATACCAAGACGGATTTTTTGCGGTCTTTGCTTTTGACTATGTTTGTGATGAGGCGAAAGCTATGCGGGCAGTGCTTACAGGCATGGACTTTGGTTACTGTTTTCTGCCGATTTTTCAGCCATACGTCGGATGCTTTGGTGGGATAAAATGGTATGATGATTTTTACTGGGGAGACATTGGCTTTGCATGGAAAGTCTGCGCTGGAAGCAGGTTTACATTTTCTTCGTTCTGTGTAAGGGCGGAAGTTTCCTACGGTTCAATTTTGGGGCCGACTGGAATGGTTTCTCTTGGCATTGGCTTTTAGTTCTTTAAATATTGCGGAGGAACCTACGCGGGGAACTTCGTTGTAATTTACGCGGGATTGGAAGGGCCCGCCAAAGGCGGGTTGCATAGCAATGGAGCCGAAAGGCGGAACCCTGGAAAGCCCGTAAAAAATGGCCTCCCTGCTATTTTTTACTTACGTGTTTTCTAAGAAAACATGCGCATCTTTATGGTAAGTGTTGACGCGCCCTCCATGGTGCTGCTTGTTTTGCCGGGTAAAAAATAGCAGGTGTTTGCGGTAAAAGTGAATAGTATAAAAATAAAGTACCGTCCAAAAAATTAAGAAGAATTTATATATTCTAAAACAGATTAAGGGAGAACTTTTGCGGTAAAAAAAATGCTTGACTTATGAAAGTTGTTAATTCAAAATTGATAGAAGGATTAGGCGCGTTTTTGAACTGCGGTTGTTTTGCTAAGGGCGTCCTCCGGGCAAATATTTTTTTATAAGAGAGGATGATTATGTATCTTGCAAAGGATGAACGCTACAACACTATGGTTTACAGAAATTGTGGCGAGAGCGGATTAAAGCTTCCTGAGGTTTCACTTGGGCTTTGGCACAATTTTGGTGACAATTCAACTTATGCAAACATGAGGCAGATGATTTTTACCGCATTTGACAACGGTATAACCCACTTTGATCTTGCAAACAATTACGGTCCAAAAGAAGGTGCGGCGGAGGAAAATTTTGGCAAAATACTCCATGAAGAATTGATTCACTACCGCGACGAGATGGTTATTAGCACAAAGGCTGGATTTAAAATGTGGCCGGGTCCATACGGAGATAACGGCAGCAGAAAGTACCTGCTTGCAAGTCTTGACCAGAGTCTTAAGCGCATGAATTTGGATTATGTGGATATTTTTTACCACCACAGGATGGATAAGGATACTCCGCTTGAAGAAACCATGGGTGCGCTTGCCCAGGCTGTTAGGAGCGGAAAGGCTTTGTATGTTGGGCTTTCAAATTATGACGGTGCGACTCTTAAAAAAGC
>JAGACC010000097.1 GCA_017614295.1 Treponema sp. | reverse complement strand
TGCAGGCTTTCAACCAGGAGTACGACTACGGTAAGCGTGCAGAATACCAGGTTTCGAGGCTGGAGGCAACATACCTTAAGCGGGGTGAGTCATGGGAAAAGGCGCCTGTCGTTTACCAGATAAGCATACTGAACTTTCTCTATGACTTTAAGGGCAGCGGCAAGGGTAAAGAGGAAAAAAGGCCGTCTCCCGTAAGCCGCTTCGCCATGAGGACAAGGGACGGAAAGTGCCTTTCAAACACGCTTAACATAGTCTTCGTGGAGCTGCCCAAGGTGTACGCACTGGAGGAAAGCCTGGAGACAAACACCGCCTTGGAGAACTGGGCAATATTTTTGAAGGATGCGGACAACCCTGAGAAGAGGGACATAATAGACAAGCTTACCTGCAAGGAGAAGGGACTTATGGAGGCACAGAAATCACTATCGTCAGTCAGCACGGACATGGACCTTTGGTGGGCGGAGTACCGGCAGGAAATTTACGAAAGGGACCGAATCTCCAGCATTGAGGCTGCCACTAAAAAGGGCTTGGCCAAGGGATATGAAGAAGGCATAAGCAAGGGCTTAAAAGAAAAAGCCATTTCCCTAGCAAAAAAATATATGGCCATGGGACACTCCGCAAAAGAAGCCGCAGAATTTGCAGAGATAGACGAAAGCCTTCTCGTGTAAGCTTTGCATCAAATTTTCCCATCCCCATTCGCTTGCATAAGATGCATAAATATGCAATAATAGTAAAAATTTTTTAAGGAGTTACGATATGGCAAAAATACAAGGCGCATACACGGCAATGATAACACCAATGCTGAACGATGGATCTGTTGACTATGACGGATTTAAGAAAAATGTGCTGTTCCAACTTGAACAGGGAATAGACGGTCTTTTGCCATTGGGTACTAGCGGCGAAACTCCTACGCTTTCAGAAGACGAAGAAGACAAACTACTTGATATAGCGATTCCTCTCGTGCGCGAATTCAACGCAAAGAATGGAAAGGACGTAAAGGTTCTTGTTGGAGCCGGCAGCAACAATACCCGCGATGCAGTACGCTACGTAGAGCGTGCAAAAGCTAAGGGTGGCGACTATGCACTGGTTGTAACACCTTACTACAACAAGCCAAGCGACGAAGGCATTTTCCGCCACTTCGAAGCTGTAAGCAAGGTTGGACTTCCAATCGTTGTATACAACATCCAGGGACGCACAGGCAAGAACATCAGTGTTCCCCTCCTGGAGCGCATAGCAGAGCTTCCAAACATCATTGGTGTAAAAGAAGCAAGCGGCAGCATAACACAGATGATGGAAGTCGTAGAAAAGATTGGCCTTAAGAAGCCAGACTTTTCTGTAATGAGCGGTGATGACGGCTTAACCCTTCCACTTATGGCTGCAGGTGGTGACGGTGTAATCTCCGTTGTAACAAACATGATTCCAGCCCTTATGGGAGAACTTGTACACGATTGTCTGGACGGAAAGTTTGCAGAAGCATGCAAGATCCACTACAGGCTTCAGCCCTTCTTCCGCGCTGCATTCTGTGACGGAAACCCTTCCTGCATAAAGTACGCAATGAACTTAAAGGGTATGCCGGCAGGTGCCGTACGCTTGCCATTGGTAGAGCCAAAAGCATCTGCACAGGAACAGATAAAGGCTGCTATAAAGGAATGTAACCTTTAGTAAAATGAATTGAGTAGGAGACTTATTATGGAAAAGATAAATGTTGGCGTCTTGGGTGCAACCGGTATGGTTGGCCAGAGGTACATCAAGCACTTGGAAAACCATCCCTGGTTCAAGGTAACCTATGTTGCCGCAAGTCCACGCTCTGCCGGTAAGATCTACAAGGATGCAGTTGCAAACCGCTGGCTTATCGGAGCAGACATCCCGGCTGATGTTGCAAACCTTACAGTTCAGGATGCAAACGATGCAAAGCTCGCTCTTGGCAAGTGCAAGTTTGTCTTTAGCGCACTGGAAATGGACAAGGATGCAATAAAGGCTTTGGAGGCCGCATACGCTGCAGAAGGAATCCCTGTAGTAAGCAACGCTAGCGCAAACCGCTGGACAGACGACGTTCCAATGCTCGTTCCGGAAATCAACTATTCCCACCTCGACATAATCAAAAAGCAGCAGGAAGCACACGGCTGGAAGAAGGGATTCATCGTTGTAAAGCCAAACTGCTCCCTTCAAACATACATGATGCCACTTCATGCACTCATCATGGCAGGCTATCCTGTAAAGCGCATGATTGTTACCACCGAACAGGCAGTAAGCGGCGCAGGCTACCCGGGAGTTCCTTCCTATGACATGATAGACAACATCGTCCCTTACATCGGCGGAGAGGAAGAAAAGACCGAAAAGGAATGCCTCAAGATTCTTGGCAAAGTGAACGGCTCAAAGATAGAAAACGCAAGCGCACCTCTTGTAAGCTCAACCTGTACAAGAGTTCCTGTAATTGACGGACACACCGCAAGCGTAAACCTCGAATTTGACCTTCCGGAAGACAAGAAGCCAAGCCTCGAAGAAATTGAGCGCGTCTGGACAAGCTATACATCAGTTCCGCAGGAGCTTAACCTTCCTAGCGCACCAGAGCATCCGATTGTTGTCCGCCACGAAGAAAACCGCCCGCAGCCCCGCCGTGACAGGGAAACCGAAAAGGGTATGGCATGCGTAATAGGCCGTCTCCGCAAGTGCAATGTCTTTGACGTAAAGTTTGTTGCATTAAGCCACAACACAAAGCGCGGTGCAGCACTTGGCGGAATTTTGAACGCTGAGCTTCTCAAGGCAAAGGGATTCTTTGACGCTCTGTAATTCTTAGCTAAATCTTTTAATCGCAAAATCATAAAGGGGAATTTTCCAAATGCGGAAGGTTCCCCTTTTAAGAATTATCTATCCTGCTAATATTCAATCATTCTGTCTAAAGGCTGCTTTTCAAAGTATTCCTTAACCCGGGCAATACTCTCTTCCATGGAAGAAGCGTTAATCATCTGGTTCTGAAAGTAGTGGGAAAAAGAAAAATTTTTGCAGTAGTAAAAAAAGAAGCGCTGCATTCTTGTCTTTAGAAATTCGGGAGGCTGGTGCTGCTTTAGGTCTTCTATAAAATCAAGTGCAAGTTTTTCCGCATCAAGTTTAGCGTGTCCGCCCCTAAGCTGGTCAAAGATCCAAGGCTTTTGTGCCGCTGCCCTGGAAATCATTATTCCGCTTGCATCAGGAACAAGTTGGCATGCCCTCTGCATTGTTGAACTGTCTGTTATGCATCCGTTTATGTATACAGGAATTTTTCCCCCGTAGCGTTTTATAAGCATCTGTGCGTATTCAAAGCGGGGGGCAAACCTTTCCTTTTCCTTTATGGTTCTTGGGTGAAGCGTAATAAGTTCAACTCCTTCCTGAACCAGCATGTCCGTAAAAGAAAAAAAAGAATCTTGGGTAAAATTGTCTGGACCAAGACGGCACTTTACGCTAAGCCTAATTCCGCTCCTGCAAGAATCCATCGCTTTTCTTACTCCGCGAATCATTTCGCGCGTTTCGCCAAGCTCTTTTAGCATCCATGCAATTCCTGCACCAGTCTTGTAAATCTGAGGAGCGGAGCATCCCATGTTAACATCAATGCCAGCCCCGCCAATCCCCGCAAGAATAGACGCTGCCTTTGCAAGAGATTCACCCTTGTTGCCTGTAAGCTGCCATACTATTTTTGGGGGACAGGGAATGTTTTCCGTATAGAATTTTTCAAAGGGGCCACCCGTCACCAAAGAGGGTGCATTTATCATTTCCGTAAAATACTCGTCCGCACCGCCGCATTTTTCAACAGCGATGCGGAATGCCGCATGGGAAAGAGTTGCCATGGGACCGCATATAAATTTCATTTTAGCATGGCTTCCACAGTCTTAACCGCATCTTCAAGATATTCTGGGTTAAGGGTTTCAACTTCGCCGTTGTCCACAGTTATGGAAGTGTTGCGCTCTATAGGAATACGGGCCACAACCTTAAGTCCAAAGTCCTTTGCAATACCTTCTATGTTGCTGTCTCCAAAGACGCGGATTTCCTTGTTGCAGTCCGGGCACTTTACGTAGCTCATGTTTTCTATAAGACCAAGAACAGGAACTTTCATCATGTTTGCCATGTTTACGGCTTTTTCCACGATTACGCGCACAAGCTGCTGGGGGGAAGAAACAACGATGATTCCGTCAATCGGTATGGACTGGAATACTGTAAGCGGAACATCACCTGTTCCCGGAGGACAGTCAACAAACATAAAGTCAACATCTTCCCAAACAACGTCCGTCCAGAACTGCTTTACCGCTCCAGAGATAACAGGGCCTCTCCAGATAACCGGATCAGTCTCGTTCTGAAGAAGAAAATTCATGGACATAATCTGAATGCCGCTGGAAGACTTTACGGATTTTAGGTACTGCTGCTGGCTTCCGTCCGCTCCAGTCATAACTCCGCCTTCTGCCTTTTCCTGAGCAAGACCAAATGCAGTTGGAATTGAAGGGCCTGTAATGTCCGCATCCAAAATAGCCGTCCTAAAACCGTCGTTGTGTATCTTTGCCGCAAGAAGGCTTGTAACAAGGGACTTACCAACGCCGCCTTTTCCGCTTACAACGCCGATTACTTTTTTAACCGAAGAACCCTCGTGGAGCTTTTCGTGCATGTCACGCTTTTCGCATGTTTTTCCGCATCCTGAACAGTTGTGGTTGCAATTTTCTTCTGCCATCTTTCCGCCTCTAAAATATAATATCAATTAAATATACTAAAAAAAATCCCCAAGGGCAAATTTAATTTTAGTGGGACATAAAGGCACCAAGGGCACCAAAAAGACCCATGCTTGCAAGAAGCATTATTGTTCCCGCCATAAGAACGCCAAGTATTACCGCAAGAACCGTCTGCTTGAACTTCATTCCCAAAAGGCTTGCCGCCAGTGTTCCAGTCCATGCGCCTGTTCCCGGGAGGGGAATTCCTACAAAAAGCATGAGGGCAACAAAAAGACCTCGCCCTGCCTTTGCCTCAAGCTTTTCTCCTGCCTTTGAACCCTTGTCCAAAAAGAAAGAGAAGATTCCTCCTATAAACTTTTTGTCTTTTCCCCATTCAAGGACTTTTCTTGCAAAAAGGTATACGATTGGAACAGGAAGCATATTGCCAACAATGCATATCGCGTAGACCAGTATTGTCTGCGGAATGTTATCCCTTCCCATAAGCCCCCAAGCAGTAGCAACAGGAATTGCACCGCGGAGCTCAATCAGTGGAATCATCGAAATAAAAAAAACTAAAAAATATTTCAAAATCATGCCCCGATTCTATCACTAAAACAGGAAAATTAAAAGCACGTCTTTTTCTGATGTACATCTTTTTCTGGCGGTTCCCTGCCTTGCGGCAGGTCGGGCTATCCGCCGTTCCGTGCTTGCGCACTCCATTCCTTGCTGCGCTGCGGAACGCCTCCGGCGCGGCTACTATCCCTAACCGACTTCTACACTGAACAACGGTGGTGTATTCTTGTTGCTGTTGACACTGTAAGTTCTTTTCGTTAACCTATCAAAAAATATGGTTAACGAAAATTTTTCCACAAAATATTTTGTCCTCCAAGCCCTGCGGAAAAGTAAAGACTCTGGCACCGTAGTTTCTGGTGAATCTATTGCCCAAGAGTGCGGTCTTTCCAGAACAGCGGTGTGGAAGGCTGTTCAGGCTCTTTTGGCTTCGGGCTACAAGATAAGCGGGGAAGGTAACGGCTATGTCTTGCAGAAGGATTTGCCGGACAGCATTTGCCCCTGGGAATTTGGCGCTAAGGAAAACCTCTTTTGCTACTACGAGACAACCGATTCAACTATGGTACAGGCAAGAAAACTCGTCCAAGGAATTCCTGCGGGTGAAAAGCTAAAAATTGTTATTGCAGACAAGCAGACAAAGGGAGTGGGGCAGAAGGGACGCTCATGGAAAACAACGAGGGGAAGCCTGGCCTTTACTCTGGTAACAAAAAACGACTTGCCTCTTTTGTATTCAAGAAGAAGTGTAATGGCTTGCCAGATAGCGCTTGTAAATGTCCTTCAAAAAAATTCAGCAAGGAAGTTCTTTGTGCGTTGGCCAAATGACGTGTGGAGCAGCGAAGGAAAAGTCTGCGGCGTACTTGATGAACTTTATTCAAGCGGTGGCATTTGCTCCTGGCAGAATTTGGGGGTTGGAATAAATGTTTCGAGCCATCCTTCGATTCAAAAGACCGACTGTGTTTTTAAAAAGTCTGAAGGCGGAATAAGGCGGAAAATTATTGGCGATTTTATAAATGAATTTGAACTTCTAAAAGAAGAGGTAAATTCTTCTACGGAAAACCTAGCATTGCATTGGAACAGCCTTTGCATGGACAGGGAAAAAGAATTTTATGCAAAAGATTCCGGCGTAAAAATGAAGTTTAAGGGAATTGATTCTTACGGTTCTGCAATATTTGAAAAGGATTCAATTTGCAAAACAATTCCCTTTGGTTCCTTTAGCTTTGAAAAAAATTAATTCAAAATAGGAGAAATATATGGAAAATAAAAAAAGAGGTGCAGGCCTAATTTTAACATCTTTGTTTGCAGCCCTAATCTGTGCCGGTTGCTTTATACAGATTCCGCTTCTGGGAGGCATACCGGTTGTAATTCAGGACATGATGGCATTTCTTTCTGGACTTTTGCTTGGTCCCCTTTTGGGTTCTGCTGCAGTTCTTATCTTTATTATAATAGGATGTCTTGGTCTTCCTGTCTTTACCGGAAAGGCTGGGATAAGCGTTATTCTTGCAGGACCAACTGGCGGTTTTATAATAGGCTATCTTTTTGCGGCTTTTATTGGAGGACTCATTCTAAAGTTTACACTTCCTCTTGGCAAAAAACATGGCAAGGCTAAGCAATATATCTTTATAAGCATTGCTGCCCTTCTTGCAACCGTGACCGCATTCACCTGCGGACTTGTCGGGTTTTCCCGCGTTACGGACAAGAGCCTTTTGCAGAGCCTTCCCCTTGTTGTGCTTCCATTCATTCCCGGAAACATAATAAAGCTTTTGGTATGCGTTTTTCTTACAAAGAAATTCCGTCCTGTAATCCATTCTTATTTGAACTAGGTTTTTATGCAAAAGATATTGAATGTTGAAGGCGTTAGCAGAGTTTTTTCCGACGGAAGCATTGCCCTAAAAAACGTAAGCTTTTCTGTTAATTCAGGTGAATTTATTGTCCTTGCAGGTTCAAACGGTTCTGGTAAAACTGTTCTTATGAATCTTATTTCCGGCTTGGATTTTCCAACGGAAGGAAGCATAGCTTTGCAGGAAGGTGAGCGCGTGGGGCTTGTCTTTCAGGATGCGGATGCGCAGATACTTGGGGAAACACCGGAAGAAGACGTTGCCTTTGGAGCAAGGAACTGCGGCCTAAAAAAAGATGAGCTTAAGAGGTGCGTTGAAAATTCTTTGGCTGAATGCGGGCTTTTGCAAAAAAAAGATTTTCCTGCAAGACAGATGAGCGGCGGTGAAAAGAGAAGGCTTGCAGTTGCAGGAATTCTTGCCATGAATTGTTCTCTTATTATTTTTGATGAACCCTTTGCAAATTTGGACTACGAAGGAGTAAAGCAGGTTTGCGCAATTTTAAAAAAGCTAAAGTCTGAAGGAAAGACAGTTATTGTTCTTACCCACGAACTGGAAAAAATACTTGCCCTTGCAGACAGGTTTTTAATACTCAACAAGGGGAAGCTTTGCTTTGACGGAAGCGTACAGGAAGGGCTTAATCTTAACCTTGAGCAGTTCAGCATACGCAATCCTCTTTGTTCCTATTCCAAGGTAGAGGAC
>JAGACC010000096.1 GCA_017614295.1 Treponema sp. | reverse complement strand
TGCGTCCCACTTGGGATGAATATTTTATGGAGGTAGCTCGTACCATAGCAAAGCGCGCCACCTGTGACCGAGGACGAAGCGGATGTGTAATAGCCCGCGACAATCAGATTCTTGTAACCGGATATGTGGGTAGTCCTGCCGGTTTGCCCCACTGCGATGAAGTTGGCCACCTTATGCGCAAGATGATTCATGCGGACGGTTCAATTACCCAGCACTGCCTTAGGACTGTCCATGCAGAGCAGAATGCAATTTGCCAGGCTGCAAAGCGCGGTATTCCAATTGACGGTGCTACCGTTTACTGCAAGATGACTCCATGCCGTACATGCGCAATGCTTATAATCAACTGCGGTATAAAGCGTGTTGTTTGCGAAAAGCATTATCATGATGAGGCTGACTCTATGGAAATGTTCCGCCAGGCTGGTATAAAGATAGAGCATCTGGAAGATTCAGTGCAGACTTACGAGAATATGTAGAAAAAAATAGGATAAAAGCAGTTTTTCTTATATTTTTTGGGCGGCAGCTGTATTTGGGAGTGATTGTCCTTATGCTGCCTTAAGTGCCCTTACTGTGGCGCTTGCGGGGTTCCGGGGCTTCCCCCTCCATTACCGCTTTGCGGTAACGCGCTGCGCGCGCCCCTCCAGTGCCTGCCGCGCTTTCTTTTGCTAAAAAATCATGATTCCCTGGCATCTATGTTTAGAACCGTGCACGCTGCCTTTGCCGCTGCCTGTTCCGCCGCTTTTTTGCTCTTGCCTTTTTCGGGGCCGTATGAAATGCCTCCAAGGTGAACTGTGACAAAAAAGGTCATGTTGTGGTCGGGGCCAGTCTTTTTAACAAGCTCGTAGACCGGGCAAATCTTGTGCTTTTTCTGGTAGTATTCCTGAAGGATTGACTTGTAGTCCTTGTTGCCTTTGTCTTCCTGAACTTTGCGTATTTCCGGTACAATCAGGTTGCGTACCAGGTTTTCCGCCGCCTCGTATCCTGAGTCAAGGTAAAGCGCACCGAGTACCGCCTCTAGCGCATCTGCAAGAATGGCCTTTTTGTTCCTGCCGCCGGTCATTTCTTCGCCTTTGCCAAGGATCAGATACTCGTTTATGTGCATTTTTTCTTTTGCAATTGGGGCAAGTGTCTGTTCGCTTACTACGTTGGCCTTTATTCTGGCAAGATCACCTTCCGGGTTGTCCATCATGTCTTCGTAGAGGAATGCCGCTACTGCAAGTCCAAGTACGCTGTCCCCGAGGAATTCCAGGCGTTCGTTGTTGTAGCGCTTGTGTTCTTCGTTTTCGTTGGAAAAAGACCTGTGGTGGAATGCCAAGTCAAGAATCTTAAGGTTCTTAAAATGGAGGTTCAAATTTTTGCAGAATTTTTCCAGTTCTTTTTTTCTGTTAACGTCCAGTTTCTTTGATTCGTAAAAAAGGTCCCTTAAATTCATTTGAATACCCCATTTAAAATAAAAGAAGCACAGTCAAAACAACTGTGCCTCTCTTGATTCCAGTCTTAATGTCCGGCGCTCTTATTTTTTCTGAGACTTGATGTAGTCGTAAGCGTCCTTTACTGTTTCAAATTCGTTTGCCTTGTCATCTGGGATAGAAACACCAGTTTCTTCTTCGATAGCGTAAACCAATTCATATGTGTCAAGACTGTCTGCGCCAAGGTCTCCACGGAATGTTGCTTCCATTGTTACCTTTTCCGGAGCGATTTCCAATTTGTCAGCAATCAACTTCTGAATCGTCTCAAACAATTCGTCCATAATGGTCTCCTAATTTTAGCCGTTTACTTCAGGTGTGATTACCTGGCGTCCATTGTAAAAACCGCACTTCTGGCATACGTGATGCGGGAGGATAAGGTTTCCACAATTCTTGCACTCAATAAGCTGCGGAGTTGCAAGATGCATGTTTACTCCACGTCTTCTTGTAGTTACGGCCTTTGAAGTTTTTGATCTAGGTACTGCCATAATATATAACCTCGCTATAAATTTGTGTCGTCTGTATAACGTTGTTCATATTACTACAGATTCCTGATTTATGTCAATCATTATACAGTCATTTTTTGGTATTTGTCAATATTTTTTTTGACAAAAAATAAAAATTTGTCAAATAATTATTCATGTTTTGATGAATATTTTTCCTTTATAGCCTTTTCCACTGCCGGTGGAACCATTGCGCTTATGTCTCCCCCGAATTTTGCCAGTTCCTTTATGCTGCTGGAGCGTATAAGGAAGTACCTCTGCTCCGTAGGGACAAATAGAGTCTCAATTTCTTCGTTAAGGGAGCGGTTTATTAGGGAAAGGTCAAATTCGTAGGAAAAGTCGTTAAGGTTGCGGATGCCCCTTAGCAGAACCTTTGCCCCCACTTTCTTGCAGTAGTTTACGACCAGGGAGTCCCACTTGTGAACCGTTACGTTCTTGTAGCCGGCGGTAATCTCCTTTAAAAGGGAATACCTTTCGTCCTCGTTAAAAAGACATTTTTTGTCCGGGTTTACGGAAATAAGCACGTCCAGGGAGTCAAAAAGCTTGCTTGCCCTTTCTATTATATTAAGGTGTCCAAGTGTTGGCGGGTCAAATGATCCTGGAAAAACGGCTGTGCTCATAAAAGCCTCCAAATAAAATAATATCATTCTATTATGATGTAAAAACAATAGCACATTAGCAAAAAAAATAGAACTGTTTTTGTAACCCGTTTAAAATTAATTTTATTTAATTATCGGAGGGGCGGTTGCAGGCCTTGTTCGGTTTGCAACCTTAAATATGTATTGAATTAGGTGCTTTTGTTCATTGACCAAATGGACTTTACGCTGTAGAATGGGAATTATGATGAGTACACATATTTTTAAGGTATTGTCTGTATTTTTATTTTCTCTTGGCTTCGTTTTTAATACGGGCTGTGCCTCCAAGCAGGAGGAGAAAAAGGAAGTTGTGGCGGTTCAGCAGCCTCAAAAGCCTGTTAGCAGTCAGCCTAAAAAGGTTGTGAAGAAAGTTGAGAAGCCGGCAGAAGTAAAGACTGTCGTTCAGGAAAAAAAGCCAGCTACCCCTGCACCAGCAAAAGAAGCTCCAAAACCAGTGGTTCGCGAAGAGCCAAAGGTTGAAGTGCAGGAAAAGCCAGTTGTTATACCGGAGCCGGATCCTGAATCCCAGGTTGCCGTTCTTGATGATATTCCGACCCCCGCAAAGAAAGAGGAGCCGGTTGCAGAAGTAAAGGAACCCGTAGTTGAAGAGACTGTGCCGGAAGTGCCTGTGTCTGATGAATATGAGCGATCCGTAAGTAAAATTCGCGGAACCGTAACTAAAGAAACCTTTGAGGAGGACAAGAAAGAGATACTGCAAATAATTGACCAGCTAAAGAACATCATGATTTCTTCAAACTATACGGCTTGGCTCAAGTACGTGGATGAAGAAAGCAAGGTTTACTGGTCCAACAGGGAGAACCTTAAGAAGGTTGCGGCTCTAAAGAAGGGGCTCCAGCTTAACTACCTTAAGGATTACTTCCTCAAGATTTTTGTGCCGGCTAGAAAGGGACGCCGCGTAGACGAAATCCGCTATGAAACCGACACACAGGTTAAGGCTGTACAGGTTAATGAGGGCAATGACACTATCTACTACGACTTCAAAAAAGTGAACGGACAGTGGAAAGTTCATTTGCCGCCTATTACAGATTGATTTTTTACCGATAATACATTATAATCATTCATATAAAATCAGGAGGAACTGATAAATGAAATTAACAAAAATGATTGCCGGAGTTGTGTTCTGTGCAGCGTTTGCAGGAATGGCTGCAGCTCAGCAGACAGTAAAAAGCCAGAAAACTGAATCAACTGTAGAAAAAGAATATTTGAGCAACGTAGAAGACGTAATCATTACGGAACTTGCTACATCCCCCGAATATGACAATAAGCTTGTTGCATTGCAGTATCTCGAAGAAGCCGTAAACGAAGGCCGCACATCACCGGACATCGTTGCAGCTCTCCAGGGTCTTGCAGGTGAAGGCGTTACAAAGCAGGAGCGCACAGGAAGACGCGTAATGAACAACTTCCCCGACATCCGCGCAAAGGCTTGTGATTTGCTTGGCGAAGTTCCGTCAGAAGAAGCAAAGTCAACTTTGATGGTTATTGCTCAGGATGACAAGGAACCAATGGTTGTTTCTGCAGCAGTACGCTCACTTGGCAACATTGGCCTTAACTCTGGAAACGAAGTTGTAAACATGATTGCCTTCATCCAGAAGAAATACGCAGCTCTTAACCCAACAAGCTCACTTGCACTTGAAATCCTTGTTGCATACGAAAAGCTTGCTTCTACTGTAACAGAACCAGCAGACAGAAGCACAATGATCGAGTCTGTAACAGAAATTGCTTCAAACTACCACTTTGTAACACCTGTTCGCACAAAGGCTCTCCAGCTTCTTAAGTCTCTCCAGGGCAAAAGCACTGGTAAAAAGAGCAAGTAAAGCTTCTTTAAAATAAGAAAACGGACATTCTTAAATCATATGGTTTAAGCAATGTCCGCTTTTTTGTTTGGGAGATACGGGACTCGAACCCACAACCTTCGGCTCCGGAGGCCGACGCTCTATCCAGTTGAGCTAATCTCTCGAACGAATATAATATAAAATTAAAAAAACAAAATGTCAACAAATAACTTTTAAAAAGAGGCTCTATGTACCCTATCGTTCTTGCGTCATCCTCTCCCAGAAGACAAGAAATCTTAAAACTTCTGAACATTCCTTTTGTTGTTAATCCTGCAAATATAGAAGAAACCTACCCTTCCGACATGAAGCCGGAGAAAGTCGCGGAATATCTGGCTGTGGAAAAGGTAAAGGCCGTAATGAAGTCTGGTGATTCGGACAGGGAATCCACATGGGTTTTGGGTGCGGACACGCTGATTATCCTTGACGGCAAGATATACGGTCAGCCAAAAAGCCAGGAAGAAGCATATTCTTTTATTCAGGATTTCCAGGGTAAGACTCACAAGGTAATGACCGGTATAGCCCTCTACAATCCCGAAAGCAAGCAGATTGTAAGCAAACTATGCACAAGCAAGGTCACTTTTGCCCCGATGAGCAGTGAAGAAATAGAATGGTACCTTAACACAGGCGAATGGCATGGAGCTGCAGGCGGCTACAGAATCCAGGGGCTTGCATCCTGCTTTATAAAAGCAATTTCCGGTACCGAATCCGCTGTTATGGGCTTGCCTATATTTGAACTTTATGATATATTAAAAGCGCAAAATTATTCTTTAATCAGTTAGTTTTGCCGGGCAGAATACGGGCCGTTAGCCTTGTGTTTTGTTGCGAAATCTTCCGGGCCGTTTTATGCGGTCACGAGAAACAAGGTCAGGTGGGAAAATCACCCTGTTAAGGGAAGGCTTTTTGCCGCAATTGGTTTTTCCGGTGAAGGAGTTAATCATGGCAGTAGTAACCATGAAGAGTCTGCTTGAGTCCGGCGTACACTTCGGACATCAGGTAAAGCGTTGGGATCCGCGCATGAAGAAGTACATCTTCGCAGAGCGCAACGGAATTCACATTATCGATTTGCAGAAGACAATCACTGCAATCAAAGACAGCTACGAAGAAATCCGCAAGGTTGCATCTTCTGGCAAGTCCGTGCTTTTTGTAGGCACAAAGAAACAGGCACAGCAGGCTATCCAGAAAGAAGCTGAACGCTGTGGACAGTTCTACGTAAACAACCGCTGGCTTGGCGGTACGCTCACAAACTTTGCAACAATCAAGAAATCACTCTTGCGCCTCAAGAAAATCGAAAAGATGGAAGTTGACGGCACATTCGACAACCTCACAAAGAAGGAAGTTGCAAATCTCCTTAAGGAAAAGGAAAAGCTCCAGAAGAACTACGGTGGAATCAAAGAAATGAAGGAACTCCCAGGAGCAATCTTCATCATCGACACTCACAAAGAGCAGATCGCTGTTGCAGAAGCACGCCGCATGGGTATCCCGATTGTTGCTATCGTAGACACAAACTGCAATCCAGAAGGAATTAACTTCCCTATTCCAGGTAACGATGACGCAATCCGCGCAATCAGCCTCTTTACTTCAATCATTGCAAACGCAGTTCTTGAAGCAGACAACGAACAGGGCCTCAAGATCATCGAAACTCTTGGCGACTACGATGACATAACAACAGATGCTTCTACAAAGAAGGAAGACGAAGAAATCGTTGACTACTCTAACTATACTCCTACAGAAGTAAAGGAAGAGGATGCAGAAGCTGACCGCCGCGAAGAGGAAAGCCTCATCGACGAAGACAAAGCATACGAAAAATAATTGGAGTTAATAACATGGCTATTACAGCTACACAGGTAAAAGAATTGCGCGAACAGACAGGCGCAGGTATGATGGACTGCAAAAAAGCCCTTACCGAAACAAACGGTGACTTTGACGCAGCCGCAAAACTTTTGAAGGAAAAGGGTCTCGCTGCAGTAGCAAAGAGAGCTGAACGCGTAACAAGCGAAGGCCGCATTTTCATCCGCCAGAACGGAAACAAAATCGCTGTTGTTGAGCTTGTATGTGAAACAGACTTCGTTGCAAACAATGCAGATTTCATTTCCAGCGGTGAAAAGATCCTTGACATGGTATTCGAAAAGGGATATACAGAAGCAAACAAAGAGCTTTCTGACGTACTCCTTGACTTTGCAACACGCACACGCGAGAATATGTCTTTGAACAAGGTTCAGATTATTGAAGTTCCGGAAGGCGCTTCAAGCGGAATCTACGTTCACTCAAACTTCAAGCAGGCTGCTGTTGTTATCGTAAAGGGTTCTGCAGATGACAAGGTAAAGGAATTTGCAAAGGACTGCTGCATGCACCTCGTTGCATTTACACCTGCCTACATCAAGCAGACAGACGTTCCGCAGAGCTACATTGACGAGCAGAAAGACATCTTTAAGAAGCAGATGGAACAGGATCCAAAGATGGCATCCAAGCCAGAAAATGTCCGTGAAGGAATCCTTCAGGGTATGATCAACAAGCATCTTGCTGAAGTATGCTTCGTAGACCAGATGTTCGTTAAGGATGACAAAAAGTCTGTAAACGCAAAACTTGCTGAAATTGGAAAGGAAGTTGGAGCCAGCCTCGAATTTGGCGACATCAGCCTTCTTGTTTTGGGAAAATAAATTTTTAATCTTAGGCGGTCTGTATGAATTAAGCAGGCCGCCACTATTTTTACGGAGGAATATTTATGGCCGGCGATAATGAAGCAAAAATGGAAAAAACCGTCAATTCTTTGAAGGAAGAATACAATACTATCCGCACAGGAAGAGCTAGCGCCTCTATTTTTGACAAAGTGCGCGTTGACTACTACGGTACACCTACCCCTTTAAGCCAGGTCGGTACAATTTCCATACCGGAAGCACGCCTTGTGGTTGTTTCTCCGTTTGACAAGAGCCTTATTTCTGCAATAGAAAAAGCAATTCAGACAGCAGATTTGGGCCTTAACCCAAGCAATGACGGCAAAGTTATCCGCATTGCAATTCCTCCGCTAACAGCAGACCGCCGCAAAGAGCTTGTAAAGCAGGCAAAGAATACAGCGGAAAACTACCGCACAACAATCCGCAACATCCGCCGCGACGGAAATGACGCTCTTAAAAAGCAGCAGAAAGGCGGAGAGCTTACGGAAGATCAGCTTAAGACAGAAACAGACAAGCTCCAGAAGCTTACTGACAAATATATAGAAGAAATCAACAAAGTCTACGAAGCAAAAGAAAAAGAAATTATGGAATAATAACCGTGGACATTGAGATTAACAAAAGTCCAGAAGCCCTTCCCGTTCATATTGGAATAATCATGGACGGAAACGGGCGTTGGGCAAAGCAAAGAGGTCAGATACGCACTGCAGGTCACGAAGAAGGCTTGAAGCGGGCAAAAGAAATTGCAAAGGCTGCGTCTGACCTTGGCATAAAATACGTTACACTCTATGCTTTTTCTACGGAAAACTGGAAGCGTGCCAAGTCTGAAGTTGGATTCCTTATGAATTTGATACACACTCATCTTTTGAAGGAACTCAAATTTTACAAGGAAAACAGCATACGCGTCCGTCTTTTGGGAGATATTACAGGTCTTCCACCAATCATTCAAAAAGATATTCTCGAAACCGAAAAAGATACAAAAGATTTTACAGGTCTTACCATTTGTCTTGCCATTAATTACGGAGGCAGAGACGAAATTGTCCGCGGCATAAAAAAGATGATCAGGGAAGGAATTCCTGAGCAGGAAATTACAGAAGATATGGTTTCTACCAAGTTTGATGTTCCAGAACTGCCGGATGTTGACCTTCTTATAAGGACTGGCGGTGAGCAGCGGATAAGCAATTTTTTAATATGGCAGGCATCTTATGCAGAATTTCTGTTTACAAAAACACTTTGGCCGGATTATAATAAAGAAGAATTTTATAATAATATCGCTGAATTCCAGAAAAGAACGAGGCGTTTTGGGGCGGTGCCTGTATGAGTAGCATAAAAAAAATAATTCCAAGACTCGGTATTTTTTTTATAGGCTTGCCCTTGTTGCTTGCCATTATACTTTTGCCGTGGGGAAATCATTTGCCACTGCATTTGCTGATTGTGCTTGTATCTGCTTTGGCTGCCAGCGAAGTATACAATATGTTCCTTACAAAGACTAAGCTTCAGCCCAAGTGGTTTATTATAGTGCTAAACCTTTTTATAACGGTTGTTGCGTCTTTGACCAAGCTGTTTCCATTCCTGTTCGGCAGGAGCTTTCCTGTTGGCGAGGAAATAATTTCCTACACATTCATTTCCGCTATGCTGATAATTCTTATGGTGGAAGTGTTCTTTGCTGATTCCTTTGAGAATTCCCTTGGAAGAATCTCTGCATCCATATTCATCCTGCTTTACACGGCCTATCTTGTAACATTTGTTTCCAGAATGACCACTTTTTCTAAGGGCGGAAAGGATGTTTCTTCCCAGATTATAGCTGAATTCCTTCTTATGGTTTGCTTTTGCGACAGTTTTGCATGGTTTTTTGGCGTATTGTTCGGAAAAAACAACAAGGGTTTTGTAAAGGCAAGTCCAAACAAGAGTGTGGCAGGTTTTCTTGGCGGAATAGCAGGCTCCATTGGTGCTGGAATACTGGGCTATTACCTGTGGCCAGAGATTTTTTATGGTTCAATCGGAAAAATCATTTTTACCGGCATCATAATATCTTTTACATCCATCATTGGCGATTTAACCGAATCCGTTATGAAACGCTCTGCCGGCATAAAGAATTCCGGTAACCTTATACCTGGTCGCGGTGGCGTTTTGGATTCCATGGATTCAATACTTATGTCTGCCCCGCTTTACTATATGCTGATTTCCATTTTTTACGGACCGCTATGAAAAAAAGAATTCTTGTTCTGGGTTGCACCGGCTCTATAGGAAGCCAAACTTTGGATATTGCCCGCAACATGAAGGATGATTTTGAGGTTGCAGGGCTTTGCGCAGGAAAAAATCAGGAAAAGTTAGACGCTCTTTGTTCTGAATTCAATTGCATGGGAAGCCTTTTTGAGCGCGACGGAATTGCAGGTATAGAAAAGCTGGTAAAAGAAAGCGGTGCTGATATTGCTGTAAACGGAATAGCAGGAGCCGCAGGTCTTGAACCGTCTGTCCTTGTGCTGCAGAATGGCATGGATTTGGCACTTGCAAACAAGGAAACCGTTGTTATGGCATGGCCTTTGGTTCAGGAAGTGGCTAAAAAATCCGGCGCTAAGATTGTTCCCGTTGATTCAGAGCACAGCGCAATATTCAATCTTATTCAGTTTGCAGGTTTGGAAAAGATAAGCGAGCTTGTAATAAACGCAAGCGGAGGCCCTTTCCGTTCCTATACAAAAGATCAGCTAAAAAACGTAACTCTTGAGCAGGCTCTTGCCCACCCAACATGGAATATGGGTCCAAAAATTACCGTAGACAGCGCAACTCTTGCAAACAAGGGGCTTGAGGTAATAGAGGCAGCAAGGCTATTTGGTCTTGACGTTTCAAAGATAAAGGTTGTGGTTCATCCGCAGAGCCTTATACATTCTTTGGTCCGCACAAAAGACGGAATGCTTTATGCACAAATAAGCAATCCGGACATGAGGCATCCTATTCTTGGCGCACTCACCTTTCCTGAATACAGGGAAAACTACCTTGAACCATTTGATCTTGCCGGTCACGACATGTCGTTCTTTTCACCGAGGATGGATGACTTTCCCCTGCTTTCCTTGGCCTATGAATGCGCAAAAAAAGGAAAATCTTATACAATAGCTTTTAATGCGGCAAATGAGATTGCAGCACATGCTTTCCTGGACAAAAAATGCGGCTTTTTGGACATAGGTACAATCGTGGAGCAGACTTTGCAGAGCGACTGGTCTGAAGAGCCTTCTTCCTTGGAAACTGTCTACCGCAAAGATGCAGAAGTAAGGGATGTTGCAAAAAGAGTTCTTGAGGAAAATTTGCGGAGGAAGCTTTAAATGACTATTGTTTATGGAATTTTAGGTCTTGGCTTTCTTGTTTTTTTTCATGAGCTGGGGCATTTCCTTGCGGCACGGCTTTTTGGTGTAAAGGTCGAGGCTTTTTCCATAGGCATGGGACCGGTTCTCCTTCACCGCGGCTACAAAGGAACTGACTACAGGATTTCTCTTATTCCACTTGGCGGATATTGCGCGATGAAGGGTGAAAATGACTGGCGCACGGCTTTGGAAGAGAATAAAAATGTAATCGAGGGCGACAAGGATTCATTTTACGGAATTCATCCGCTAAAGAGGCTTTTGATTGCTTTTGCAGGTCCCTTCTTTAACTTTGTATTTGCTTTTATTGCTTTTTTTGTGATTGCCCTTATTGGCTACAGGTATTATGATGCTGGAACTACCGTTAAGATGGCAGACGATGTTTACGAAGGACTTTCCTCCCCGGCTCACGAGGCTGGAATGCTTTCCGGAGACACAATAACGGCTCTTAACGGCAATAAGGTTGAATATTTTTCGGAAATTTCAGAATTCATTTCTTTGAATGCAGATAAAGACGTTACCGTAACTTTTCTTAGAGACGGAAAGACTATGGAAGTAACGGTTCACACGGTTTTGGACAAAAATACCGGGGCTGGAAAGATGGGAATTGTTTCCCCGGAATTTGACAAGGAAAGGCATTACGGTCCCTACCCATTTTTTTCTGCTGCAGGTCAGGGTGTGTACAAGGCTGTGGATATGCTTTGCGTTACGGTAAAGGGAATTGGAGTTTTGTTCAGCGGTGTAAAAATAACAAGCGCTGTAGCAGGTCCTGCCCGTATAACGACAATGCTTGGCGGTGCTGTTAAGGCTGGATTTAAGGAAGGATTGGGCATTGGAGTTGTTAGCACGATGGAATTCCTTGCGCTTATAAGCATCTCCCTTTTTATTACAAACCTTTTGCCCATCCCCATTCTTGACGGTGGACTTATTCTTTTTGCCCTGATTGAATGTGTGTCCAGACGCAAAATGCATCCAAAAGTTCTTTATTACATACAATTTGTCGGAATAGCCTTTATTGCCTTGCTTTTGGTTATTGCAATAACGAGCGATATTCATTATTTTATAAATAAGGAAGGAAAGTTATGAAACCGTTTTTCAAATGTATAATGATGATTGTTTTTGCATCTGCCGGAATTTCTTTGTATGCAAAAGGAAACTGGGGTGCTGACCGTACAAAAACCTATGCTTTTGAAACAGGTCATACTGGTAATGTTACAGGCATCATTGCAGACTCCAACGGAAAGGCATTTTTTTCATGCGGCAAAGACGGATCTGTAATAAAGTGGTCCGAGAACGGAAGCTGCGAAAAGTACCAGATTTCTTCTTATGAAATAACCTCAATGGCAAAAAATCCATCCGGAACAGATTTTGTAATTGCGGAAACAGATGGAAACGAGATGAATTCTATTACCGTCTTTGACTGGGGAACTCTTACCAAGAAGTTTTCAAAGCGTTTTTCAGAAAAAATTACTGGAATTGCATATTCTCAGCGCGGAAAGTATTTGTTTGTCTCTTCACAGGGCGTTAGCAGCTACTACATTCTTGACGCAAAGACAGGCGTTGTTCTTAAGCAGATTGGCGACATCTCCAGCCCCATTTCGCTTGCAAAGACTGGTGCTTCGGAAAAGAGCGCAGTGTTTTATCTTCCTGCAGGAAAGCTTGTTTACTACAACCTGGTAAATTTTGGCAGATTCAAGAGAATTGATACAGAAGCTTCCCTAAGCCAGCCTACTCTCCTTAACATGAACAAATATCTTGCTGCGGAAAAGAACGGCTTTATATACATAATAGACGCTATGACCGGAAAGTCTGTAAACAGGACTGCCGCAAAGCTTCCAATAATCCTTGGCTGCGAGGAAAGTGACACCGTACTTTATTATATAGAAAAAGACGGCAAGTCAGCTACTTACCTTAAGTCCATAAATGTTGAGGATTCTTTTAAGACGGAAACAATCGGTCAGATAGAGCTTAAAAGCGACAGCGAAGTTATCCGTTGTGCCGCAAAGGTTTCCGGAGCTTTTGTTCTTGGTTCTTCAGAAGGAAATGTCTTTAAGGTAAACGCAAAAAATCTTTCTGACGGTGCCGAAAAGATTTCTAAGAATGGATATTCCAAGGTTGTGGACTTGTGCTCAAAAGAAGACGGTTCCGTTTATTTTATAGCTGGAAAGAATGTTTACAAGGGTTCATACAATTCAAAGGACATTGAACTTGTTGCATCCAATGTGAACCAGACTAATATTTCTGCCTACAAGAATAATTTTATCCTCTGGACAAATAATTCAGCTCAGACCATTCAGTACTTGAATACAGAGACAAACAAGGTAAGCACACTTTTTGCACCTAAGGCTAAGATAAAGAACTTGAATGTTTGCGGAGATAAGCTTGTTTATGTTCAGGGAACTTCTTCCGTTTACTCTCATGACGTTGACTCCGGAGCCAAAAAGCTTTTGTATACGGGAACATCCGTAGAATCTGCAGTTCTTTCCGGAGACACGCTTTATGTTGCCAAGGCCCTTGTTGGACTTACGGATTCTTCTTTTGTTAGGGTGAACACAAAGACTAAGGAAACAGTTCCTCTTTTAAAGAGGGGATTCTCTTCCTGCACTCTTTGCCTTGACCCTTCAAGCGCTTCAAACCATATTTTTGGAATAGTTTTGCATGACGAAAACAATGCAAAGTCTTCTGATGTTTTTGACTACGACCCAGTGGCAAAGACAACAAAGATTTTGTTCTCTACATGCGGCAATGACTTTAAGGTTTTTGTTGCTTCTAAGGGATCTGAAGTCTTTACAAACTTGGGTAAGAATTTTATCTCTTCATACAACAATGAAAATGGTGATGTTTTGGTATACCGCCGCGGAACATCAGTACCTTCTAAGATTGAACTATTGGCAAACGGCAAGATTGCTGTTGTTAATGAGGACGGAAGCATTTCTTGGTATGAAAAGGCAAACAGAAGCCCTGTAAGCCAGTGGTACCTTGTAACAAGCAATGCAGAAGAAGGTTCACTTGCCCAGTGGAAGGTCTTCTAATCTTATAATCATCTAATTATACAAATAAATCATAAAAAAAGCCGCTGGCAGCTTCTTGCACCAACGGCTTTTTTTTCTAAGTTGCAAAGACCTAGCTTCTTATTCCACAGCCTCTGAACAATGCCTCTTTGTAGACATCCTCGTAAGCCTTTCCTGCCAAATCCCAGCCGAACTTTTTCTTCATTCCGTTCTGCTGCATTTTCTTGATGTGGTCTTTTTTGTTGTAGTATGCCCAGACTGCCCAGTCAACGGTATTGTAGACTGCGCTTGGAGTTAGCTGGTCAAAGACAAAGCCTGTACCTTCTCCAGTCTGCTCATTGTAGTTTTCTACGGTGTCTGCAAGTCCTCCTGTTCTGCGTACGATAGGAAGTGTTCCGTAGAGCATTGAATAAATCTGGTTCAGTCCGCATGGCTCGTATTTTGACGGCATAAGGAAGAAGTCGCTACCCGCTTCTATAAGGTGGCTAAGGTTTTCGTCGTAACCTATGTATGCCCTAAGGTTTGGAAGCTTTGACTGCAGGGTAAGAATTTCATTCTCGCACCATCTTTCTCCGCTTCCAAGAACTACGAACTGCACCTTCATGTTTGCACATATACTGAATATAGAGCCGTATGTTGGGGCAAAGACTTCCGCAATTCCCTTCTGGTCTACGAGCCTTGTTACAATCCCAACGATAGGTATATTTGGATCAACTTCAAGACCCATCTTTTTCTGGAGGTCTTCCTTACACTTTGCTTTGCCGCTCATGTCCTTGATTGAATAGTTGAAGGGGATTCTCTTGTCCACTTCCGGGTTCCATTGCGAAACGTCTGCTCCGTTCAATACACCGCGGATAACGTCGCTTCTTACGCGCAAGAGTCCGTCCATTCCAAAGCCGCCTTCAGCAGTCTGTATTTCGTGGGCATAAGTCGGGGAAACCGTTGTTATCATGTCTGCGCAAGAAACACCTGCCTGGAGGAAATTCATTCCGCCGTTGTGCTCAAATCCTGCTCCGTAGTAGAAGCCCCAGTCAATACCCAACGCTGGGAACTGATCCTTTGAATACTGCCCCTGGTAGCCCTGGTTGTGTATTGTAAGGACGCTTGCAGTATGCTCAAATCCACAGTAGCGGCAGACATTCTTTACAAGAACCGGTGCAAGGCATGAAGACCAGTCGTGGGCGTGCACAATGTCCGGGTACCAGCCAAGCTTGCGGCAAAGCTGGAATGCTCCGTGGCAAAGTACGGAAAACCTGTATGGGTTGTCGTGGAAGTCTGTTTCCCATGGTGTTCCGTAAACTCCGTCGCGTCCAAAGCACTGCTCATGGTCAATAAAATAAACCGGAAGCTTTTCACATCCAGGCATGCTTGTCTTGTAAACAGCGGTCCAAGTTTCTCCCTGCCCTGCTGCTACAGCCATTGGTCCCGGCAGAAGCTCAAGCTTTTTCCTGTCTATCTTGTAGTAGCGCGGCATGACAATCCTTACGTCATGACCCATTTTTATAAGCTGAATTGAAAGCGCGCTAACCATGTCGGCAAGTCCGCCTGTTTTTGCAAAGGGAACTACCTCCGCGCTCACCATAAGAATCTTCATGTCTACCTCCAGAATCTATTAGAAAATACTAGTTTAAGTCCTGAATTGCCTTTATGAATGCATTTCTTGAGTTAAGTATGCTCTTTTCGCTAACGCAGTATGCGAGACGGAACCATCCCTTACCACCAAATCCGCTGCCTGGAGCGGCAAGAATAAGGTACTTTTTTAGGTAGTCGCAAAAGTCAATGTCGTCCCCTTCTTTTCCATCGCTTCCCTTAAAGGATGAAGGAACTTTGCACCACATGTAGAATGCTCCTTCCGGGCTTGCGTGTTCAATACCGGCTTCGTCAAGGATTTTTGTAAGCTCATCGCGCCTTTTTGTATAAAGGGAATAGTCTGCTTTTGCATCCCAAGTCTGTGCCACAACCCTCTGGAAAAGGCCAGGTGCGTTAACGTAGCCAAGGATTCTTGTGGTAAAGATGCAGGCTGCAACAAGTTCGTCTTTGTCCGGACAGGCTGGGTTTACGCAGATATAGCCGATTCTTTCTCCTGGAAGGCTAAAATTCTTTGCGAATGAGGTAACAACTACAGAGCTGTCGTATACAGGGAATGCAGGTGCAACTTCAAGTCCGTCGTAGACAATTGCGCGGTAGGGTTCGTCAAGGATAAGATAGGGCTTTCTTCCGCATTTAGAGGCGTGTTCATTCAAAGCCTTGGCAAGATCTTCTATATCCTTCCTTGTGTATACCTTTCCTGTAGGATTGTTCGGGCTGTTGATAAGTACTGCCGCAGTTTTTTCTGTAAGGGCAGCTTTTATTCCCTCTACGTCAAGTGAAAAGTCCTTTTTTGTAGGAACGGCGATTAGAGTTCCACCGTAGTTGTGGGCATAATGGTTGTATTCCGCAAAATATGGGGCTGGAACTATGATGTTGTCTCCGTCAGACAAAATTGCCTTGAACAAAGCGTTGAGTGCTCCGGCGGCTCCCACTCCCATAACTACGCAGCTTGCATCCACAGGGACCCCCTGCTCTTTAGCGGTCTTTTTTGCCATTGCTTCCCTAGCAAATGGGAATCCTGCGTTGGGCATGTAACCATGAAAATTCTTTTCGCGGCACTTTCCAAGCTCTTCTATTGCGTCCGCAACCTCTTTTGGCGGGTCAAGGTCCGGGTTTCCAAGGCTAAAGTCAAAAACTGCATCGTCACCGTACTGCTTCTTTAATCTTACCCCCTCCTCGAACATTTTTCTGATTACGCCGGCTCCTTTGCTGCTCATAGTCTCTTTTATATAGGCTGAAATTGGCATAAAGCGCTCCTTTTTTTGTAAAAAATTTATTTTTATGTAATTATACCACTATTTTGTGGTTTACACAAATGAAATATAAATATATGATGGAGGAAAACCATGCGTATACTTACAAAAAAATCAGCTGCCATCCTTGCAATGGCTCTTATTACATTCTCCGCGGCATCAGCATTGCCGTCTGTATTTAACTCAAACCTCACCGAAGCCCAGAAGACAAACCTGGAAAACGGAAAGACCGTCATAAGGAATTTAAAGTCAACAAAATATTTTAGCCTTAATTCTTCAAATGCGGGTGCTCAGAAGGCAATTAAAGCCGCAAAAGACCTTAAGCCTTCTTATCTTGCAGAAGTAATTCAGGTTTACCCCTACAGCGGGCATGAAAACCTTGTTGAAAAATTCAAGACTCTTGTGATGGACATCCCCTCTTATGCAGGAATTCCATACT
>JAGACC010000095.1 GCA_017614295.1 Treponema sp. | reverse complement strand
GGATCCTCGTTCTTATTACACTTTATGTATCCGTACTGCTCAATACCCTGAACAGCCTGTTTTTTGGAAGAAGCAAGAGAAGCGTAATGAGAAAGCAAATAGTCAAGGCACTTTTTCTTACCATCCAAATCCATGTTTTCGGGGCTAAAAGGATATGGCAAGAGGGACTTTGACGTATCAGAAGGCTCGTAGCGGTCAGTGTCTATTCCGTTGGTTATACCGGTTATACCGGTCTTAAGGCGTAAAAAACCTTCCGTAAGGCCAGCGGTCTCCGTCTTTCCCTCAAGGATTTCCAAAGCATACTCTGGTGAAACAGTAGTTATGGAAGCCCCACAAGCCGCCGCAGCAAGAAATGGTTCACAGCAGCTTCCGTTCATGGCCTTTTTAAAATAAGAAACTGGTATGGACGTAATATCCACCGCATCCTGCAAAGAACAGAACTGGTGGTGGTAGCCTGGACCAGCGTTGTGTATCGTAACAAGGCACTTTGTATTCTTGTAGAAAGCCTTCATGGACTTGTCTGTCCGCTTCAAATAATCAACAAAAACAGGAACCAAAGCGGCAGGAGCATCCTGACAATGAATTATGTCCGGTATTTCTTTCTTAGAGCAGGTTTTTCCGTAGTATGCAACTGTCTTTTGAAAGAGGGAATTAAGGAACATCGCATCCTCGTGACCCTCCCCGTGGCAGTGGCATGGATTTGCAGACTCCTCTTCCCTGGTATAAGTGTAAACCGCTTTTTTCTCCGAGAAGGCCCTGTTGCCTATAAAAACAATGTCCACCCCGTTCATCTTACCCGAACTAAAGGAAACCGTAGTCTCCTTTCCGCAGATTGTTATTACAACCGGCTTGTGGAAAAAACAGGTAAAATCGCTAACAGAGGACAAATCCGTGCATCCGTAAAGAGGAATAAAAAGAGTAACGGAATGACCAGCTTTTGCAAGGCTTTCAGAAAGTGAACAGGCAACATTCTTTACACCACCCGCCTCTGCTATACCCGCATATTCCCTGGACACAACCCAAATGTTCATACAGAGCTTTCCCTGCGCAAGTCTGGCCTTAAAACCTGCGCTCCGTTAAGATAAGAAGGCACAACAGAAGTTCCTTCAGGAAGATAGGCAGTAACCATAAGGCGCACAACCTTTGGAAGCATATTCCTAACGACAGGTTCCTGCGAACACATAAGCGGAACGGCAGAAGTGTCCACCCCAGTATCCGAAAGCCTTAGTGCCGTAGCAGGATTCATGGCATCAAGGTCCGGAGTAACAGAAAACTGAACGCTAACAATATCCTGAGCGCATATCTTGTTTTCCGCAAAAACCTTGGAGCACAAAAAGCCCACGTTTTCTTGTATTGATTCCTTTGTATTTTCACAGCAAACGGCTCCCCGTATGCAGTACAACCTTTTTCCGTCCATAAAACTTCCTACCTTGCCGTATTCAGAGCATTTATAATCTGTGAAAAGTTGTCTGACTTGGCAAGACTTTCCAACTGTGGGTATTCTTTTAAGAGGTTTGCAAATTTTTCCAACTGCTGCATGGAGCGGTTTTCTTCGGCAAGAGTTTTAGCCTGGGCGGAAGCAAGTTCCTTAAGCTTAGCATCCAGTTCTTTCTGGTAGGCTGAATAAGAGTTCTTTGCCATATTGTAAAGCTCAAAATCCGGAATTTTTGCAGAAGAAATATCTACGGAAGAAATCTTTCCGCCTTCAAGCTCAGAGGAAAGTTCAGCAGAAAGGGAAGAAAGCTCGGCATCAGAAAAAACAACCTTCTTAAGAGGCGATTCTCCTGTTTTTTGCTTTATCACCCTATCCGCAACCGCTGCAGAAACAAGCTTAGCCTTTGAGTTGAACCAAGAATTCAAATCATCCTGTGAAGCTATCTTATTTGCAGAAAAAAGCGCGTGTATGTTCTCCGGAGAAAGCTCCAGCGAAATGTCCATGTCAAACTTATAGGAAAAAACAGCATTACCGTCCAACTTGGAAGCGTAAAGTTCACCGGAAGGAAGGACTCCCTCCTCTGACTGCCTGCTCTTGTAGGGGGAAAGCGAAAAAAGATGCACCTGGGCATTCGTTGGAAGAAGCTTTTCCCAGCGCCATGCAAACTTTCCGGAAACAAGGGCTTCCTTGTGTATTCCGCTGGTTTTACTGGTCAAAACTCCGCAATATCCGGGCTTTACCAAAAACTGAACCCAGCCTATAAAAAAAATAGCTGCACAAGCTATTAAAATCACGATTACATTAGCAAAGAATTTTTTCATCTTTCCACCTGTGGCAATTCTGAATAAAATATAGTATACTCTAAAACAGCATGGATTACAAGACTAACAAAAAGACGGCCTCAAAAAAAGCCAAAAAGAAGTTTTTCCTCTTTCGCCTGGTATGGAGGACGACACTTTTTCTTTCCTCTTACTTGGCAGCCATGTTCTTCTTTTACATCTGCGGTAACTTTCAGGTCTTTTTGGACAGTACCCAGCGCTTCATCCTGCTCTTGTGCGCACTAATTTCTATAGCCCTTCTAATACTTTCCCTTTCCGGCGTTCTTATATGCATTTTCCAGTTCATTTACAACAGGCGTAAAAGGGCATGGATCTTCTTTACAGTCTATATCTTCTTAGCGATCTTTTCTGTCATAATCTTCTTCATATCAAGAACGGTTTCAATTCTTTCAACAGGAATTTAGGTAATCTAAATTTTATTTTTCTGGTCGAAATTTTATGGACGAAGTCCTACATGCTCTACCATACACTTTATGGCTAACTCGGCTGTACATGCCTTTGCGCCACCCGCTTTCCAGGGCTACGCTACCGCTCCGGCCCGCTTGCAGCGGTCTTGCCTGCGGCAACCCTTCCAATCGGGCGTAGGTTGCCATAAAAAAACATCAATTCGCGCTTACGCAAATTCAAAAGCAGCATCTAGCGGTAAAAAGACAAGGAAATTCCCCTCTTCCGCATAAAAAGTTGCACCCCCCTCTTTTTCGTCATGAATTCTATTGCTCAGGCTTAGCATACCTTTTTTTTTGTCCGCATCAGGTTTCCACTCAAGGCCGCTTGTAACAATCTTTCCGCCCTCAAAAAAAGACGTCGTTCTTGCAACAGAAACATAGCCGCTTTTTTTTAGCCCATAAGCCCTAAGTCTTTTTCCCTGTCCAAGAAAAAATACCATCTGGCTGCCACAAAGCCAACAGTCAGGCCTGTAGTCAAAAGAAAACGTGTCCAGAATGCCAATAAAATGGTCCGCCCTGCCGCCGTTTCCGCCAAGAAGAACAACAAAGGGACTCCCATCCGCATCAGATTGCCGGGCCTTCATAAGGGCTAGTTCCGTGTCCGTAAAATCCTTGTCGTGCGGGTAAAAGTCCTTTTTTGCACCGCCAAATTTTTCAAGCAAAGACTTGTCCCTCAGGCTGTCCATGTCCCCAATTACAAGGTCGGGAGAAAAATCAAGCCCCAAATTCCTAAAAAATGAATGGTATTTCCCCAAAGTATCCAAGCCAGAATCAGCTGCAATCACACTGTCTATGCGCCCAACCCTGCTAAAGAATGCCTTTGTCTGCTCAGCTTCCGGTGCTTCTCCACCAATAAACACGAGCTTGCAAGATTTTAAGGAACTGTCCAAATCCATAGAATTAAACTCCCCTTTTATGATATAATGAATATATCATGAACTGCATAAAAATTCACTCTGATTTACGCAAAGTCGGAAAAATATTTTCTGAACACGGCTTTAAGGCATATCTGGTTGGCGGTGCCGTACGCGATGCCATAATGAAAAAAGAAGAAAGCGACTGGGACTTAGCAACGGATGCAAGGCCAGAAGAAGTTCAAGCTATATTCCGCAGGGTAATCCCAACTGGAATCGCACACGGAACAGTAACCATACACATCTTTGGCAGGGAAATAGAAACCACCACTTTCCGAACGGAATCCGACTATTCAGACGGAAGGCATCCAGACAAGGTGGCTTATGCAGCTACAATCCAAGAAGACCTTTCCCGCCGCGACTTTACGATGAACGCCATAGCCGCATCTTTGGAAAACGGAGAACTGATTGACCCCTTCGGAGGAATAGCAGACATTGAGCAAAAAACAATAAGAACTGTTGGTTCAGCACTTGAGCGCTTTGCAGAAGACGGCCTCCGTCCGGTAAGGGCAATACGCTTTGCGGGGCAGCTGGGCTTTAGCATAGAAAAAAGCACCATGGAAGCTATAAGCAAGCCGGAAATCCTAAAGAAGACGCAGGGAATTTCCGTGGAAAGGTTCCGCGATGAATTCTGCAAGATGCTAAAGACGCAAAAACCCAGCGTTTGCTTAAAGCTCATGGAGCAGACAGGAATCATGGACATGTTCATTCCGCAGTTCAAGATTTGCCGGGGCTGCATACAAAACGACGGAAGAGGCTTCCACGAATTTGATGTTGCAGACCATATCTTCTACGCCTGTGACGGAGCTCCAAAAGACAACCTTATAGTAAGGCTGGCAGCATTTTTCCACGACATAGGAAAACCAGAGTGCAGGTCAACAGAAAAGATTGCAGACGGTTCTACCCTAATCCATTTTCACGGACACGAAACCGAAAGCGCAAAAAAAGCCCGCGAAGTAATGAAGCATCTTAAATTCTCAAACGAAGAAATAGAAAGGACCACGCATCTTGTAAAGGAACACATGTTCTATTACCAAAGCTGTTGGGGAGACGCTGCGGTAAGACGCTTTATAATCCGCGTAGGCATAGACAACTTTGAAGACCTTGTTCAGCTAAGGCTTGCAGACATTTACGGTATGCACAGAATCCCCCTGCAGGAAGGAAGCCCTTCTTACCTTGGACTTGCAGAGCTAAAGGGACGCATAAACAAAACCATGGAAGAAAAGCAAGCGCTGGGTTTAAAGGATTTGGCCGTAAACGGAGGAGACTTAATAAAAGAAGGAATTCCTGCCGGTAAAAAAATGGGCGCAATACTAAACGAACTTTTCGAAGCCGTAACTGAATCCCCTGCCATGAACAAGAAGGAAACCCTATTGGAAGTTGCTCGCAATATCTACCGCGAAAAATATTCCTAAGGGCATTACCACAAAAGCTTTCTTACTTCAGAAACAAGATAGAAGGAGCCTGTAACAAGAAGAAGGGACTTTTCCCTACTTGCCTTTTCAAAAGCGGAGATTATTCCCTTCTCGCAGTCTTCTATTAGGACATGCTCTATTGAAGCAGAGTCAAAAGCCTTGTTCAAACGGGGTAAGTCAGAGCCTTTTTCATTACCGGGCTTTGTAAGAAAGACAGATGCAAAGCTACCCTTAAAACATGGGGCTATGTCTTCCACATCTTTGTCCGAAGCGCAGGCAAACAAAAGAACCGCCTTATCCTTAGCCGTATTGCTTCCAAAAACTTTTTTAAAAGTTTCCATTGTATAGCGAACGGAATTTACCGTATGGGCACCATCCAGAACAAGAGACTTTATTCCGTCAAAGGACTTTGGTCCAGAAAGAATTTCAAACCTTGCAGGAAGGAAAGCATTTGCCAAGCCCTTCTCTATCTGCTCAAGACTAATATCCTTAAAAACAGTCTTTACGGCAAGAGTTGCAGTTGCTGCATTTTTAGCCTGGAATTCCCCCAAAAGACGAAGAGATGCATTAATAGCTCCTTCAAAAAAGCGGGATTTTAGCTCTGCTTCCATAAACACGCAAGCATCTCTCTCCTTTTTTTCGTAGCCTTTTACGCTTACAGAAACTTCTTTTTCCGCAAAAACAAGGGGGGCTTTTTTTTCGCCGGCAATCTTTTTGAACACATTTTCAACACAAGCATCCTTTTGCCAACCTATTACTACGGGAACATTTTCTTTTATAATTCCAGCCTTCTCCCCTGCAATAAGTTCAAGGGTATCTCCAAGATATTCCGTGTGCTCAAGT
>JAGACC010000094.1 GCA_017614295.1 Treponema sp. | reverse complement strand
CATCAAAAAAAGAAATCAAACCACAACTCGCCCAGCGTTCCTCCTGAACCTACTAAATTATTATACATCAAAAAAAGAAATCAAACCACAACAAAGGTTTTTTTTGATAATGTCAAGCAATTATTATTATACATCAAAAAAAGAAATCAAACCACAACTATGGTTGTTAGGGACTGTATTCTGTGAAAACAGCTGTTAAGATTGCAGTATTTTGTTATAGCCTGTTTGCAAAATAGAGCACGGCAGGCACTGGAGGGGCGAGTTGCTTGCAACTCGTTGCGATAGCAATGAAGGCCGGATGGCCGGAACCCCGCAAGCGCCACCTAATAGGCATATACTGTTGGGGGAAAGCTATATGTTTTGAATTTGCAAGTGCCGCAAGATAGAAATCCAAAGAAAAACCTTGTAATTTTATTGATTTTTGTTTATTTTTTAAGAGATGGACGATTTATATTCGGTGCTGGGCGTTACAAAAAGCGCTTCCGCTGATGAGATAAAAAAGGCATATAGGACTCTTGCATTCAAGTATCATCCAGACAGAAATGCCGGTGATAAGACCGCAGAGGAAAAATTTAAGCAGGTTAATGCGGCTTATTCCGTTCTTGGGGATGAAGACAAGCGCAGGCAGTATGATATGTACGGTTCTTCTTCGCAGAGCTCTTCTTCTGGCTACGGCTACAACCAGGGAACAAGCGGTCGTACACAGGGAAGCTGGGGCTTTTACGGGACTGGTAATTCCTATGGTGGCTACAACCACGGTCCAGACGGATATGGTGAAGAGGATTTTTACGGTAGCGGATTTGATCCCTTTGAGGAATTTTTTAGGGCTGCCAAAAACAACAGTAAATACCAGAATACCAATTCATATAAATGGTCTGGATTCAACAAGCAGAACTTGTCGCGCAAAGACGGTCTTTCCATGCTGGTCAAGGGAGCCTTGCAGTCTGTCGTGGCGTTTTTTGTGCTAAGGATTATCGTACTTTTCTTCCCGCTGAACATTATAGCATTTGTCTTTCTTGTTCAGGGGATTAAAGATGTTTTCAAGTCGTTAAAATATATTTTCCAACCTGAAAAAAAATAGGTTACAGTTATTAGCGTTCGCGGAAAATAATACGGCCACGGTTAAGGTCGTAAGGGGAAAGTTCAACCTTTACGCTGTCACCCGGAACAATACGGATATAGTGCTTGCGCATCTTGCCGCTCAGGTGGGCAAGGATAACGTGCTGATTCTGCAACTCAACACGGAACATGGTGTTAGGAAGGGCTTCTTTTACAATACCTTCAACTTCAATAGCGTCATCTTTATTAGCCACAAATTCCTCCAGAATTTATTTGCCTTTTGCTGAATTTGTTTGTATACTAGTATGTACAAAAACACATAAATTGTCAATAAAGGTGAATAGTATGAAGAAAAGCTTTATAGAAAGTCAGAAAAAAATGCTCATTGCAAAGCGCGACGAAATTATGAACACTCTTAAAGGCCGCAATGAACAGCTTTCTAACCTTGTAGAAGCAGCAGAACCCGGAGACGAGGTAGACATCGCATCCGACAGAATAGACGGAAGTCTTGCGCTCAAACTGGGAGACGAAGATATGCGCCGCCTGGAGCAGATTAATTCAGCACTTGAGCGCATTACAAAGGGTACTTACGGAGTTTGCCAGAATTGTGGTGAAGACATTAACGAAAGCCGTCTTGAAGCCATGCCTTACGCAATGCTCTGCCTTGACTGCCAAGCTGCGGAAGAAAGACGCAACAGGTAAAGGGAATCCCGAAAAACTCCCCTTCGGTGAGCTTTCCAAGATTCCTGCATCAGAGTGGCTGCATTTTGAACGAGTTTTTTCCTTCTATAAAAGCAAGTTCTTTGCAGCCAGCATCCTTTAGCATTTGAGCCGTTTCGTCAAAGGCAAAATCCAGGGTTCCCGCCGAGTGAGAGTCTGAACTTAGCGTGAGAGGAACATTTTTCTGTATCAAAAGCGAAAGAAGTTCTCCTGTCGGGAAAGAATCAGCCATATATCCGCGTGCCATTCCACCGAGGTTAACTTCTGCAACCACACCAGCGCTTTTTATCTCGTCGGCTAAGAGAGACAGTTCCTTTCTGTACCAGTCGCTATTTTGGTCAAAGAGGGGGGCTTTTACTTTTGGGCCGTTCTGCTTGCGGATTAAGTCTGAGTGGGCAATTATCGTAAAGTCACAGGTTTTTAGCATCTGCCGCTCAAGGTAAAAATACTCAAGTACAGCTTTCTTTACATCCCCGTCAAAATAGTTTTTTATTCCCTCAATAACATCCGCTTGGCTTGCATCTGCTTCTATAAAACCTTTCTTGCCTGGAACATAATGAACTGCGCCTATCAGGTAGTCGGGGTCAAATTCCGCATAGTTGCTCATTTTTGGGGCACAGACACCTTCTATAAAGTCAGCTTCAAAGCCAAGCTTTATTTGAATGCGGTCAGAATATTCCGTTTGCAGGCGGCGTATTTCTTTTGCGTATGCTGAATGATCCCTTGACTGAAGGTGCCAGTCGGAAGAAAAGGGGTACATGGAATGGGAACTAAAGCCCAAGGCGCTAAAACCCTTTTGCAAAGCAACCTGAACTATTTCTTCGGGAGTGTTTTTTCCGTCGCAAAAAGTTGAGTGAGTGTGATAGTTTGTTTTTTTCATTTGAGTGAATCCGCCCATTTTTTTTCAAGATTTTTAAATTCAATAAAGGCAAGTTCAAATTCAGTTTCCGAAGCTTCTACTGTGACAAAATCCTTCTTTCGCGCAGCTTCGTTCATTGTTTTGGAGGAAGTGTAAAGGCTGTTTATGCTAAGAGTTGCACAGCTGCCCTTAAGCTTGTGGGAAAGTTCGTCTAGCTTGGCAAAGTCCTTCTTGGGCTTCTTTAGTTCCGGGCGCAGGGCATTAAGAACTTCTTCCGTCTGCTTAATAAAGTCATTCATAAGGCTAATGGCAAGCTCTTCGTCTCCGCCAACGGTGTCCATAAAGTCGCTTATGTCCCATTTGTCTCCGGCAGAATTGTTTACTTCGGTAAGGGAAACTATTTCTTTTGCTGCTGGAATAGAAAGAACAGTTGTCCACTTTTCCAACATTTCGCGCACACCGTTTTTCTTGAAGGGTTTTACGAGGATGTCGTTTATGCCAAGTTCGCGGTAAGTCTTAAAGTCGTTAGGGTCGTTGTTTGCCGTACAAGCGATTATTATTCCGTTGTAGTTTTTTGCCCTTAGTTCAACCGTGGCATCTATTCCGCTTTTTATTGGCATAAGAATGTCCATGAACACAAGGTCTATTTCCGGATGCTGTTCTATCTGCTTTACCGCTGCCTCTCCGTCTTCTGCTGAATATACGGTTGCTCCAAATTTTCTTAGGAATGTTTCTATGAGCTTTCTGTTTACCGGGTGGTCTTCTGCTACAAGAACCTTGCAGTTTCCGGCAATTTCGTTTTCTTCTATTAGCGGAACCAGGTTGGTTGGGGCAAGGTTTATGTTCTTTATTGCCTCCATTTCTACAGGGTAGATGTTTGGCAGGCTAGTAAAGGCTTCGTTCAATAGGGTAAAGAGCTGCTTTCTTTTTACCGGTTTGTAAAGATAGCCGTTGAACCAGTCAAGAATCTTCATCTTGGCATCCTTACCCATCTGGCCTTCCGGAACAACAAGGTACATCTTTAGCTTGTTGGTGATAAGACTGTTCGTTACTTCGGATGCAAAGCGCCAACCGTCCATCTTTGGCATAATCATATCCACAAAAACAACCGTGTAGGGGTGCTTTTCCTTTGCGGCGGTTGAAATTTTTTCCAAAGCCTGCTCACCGGATAGGGCTGTGTCTATCTTTTCTATGCCAAGGTTTTTTATCTTTGTTGCAAGGGCTGCAAGTGCAAGTTCATTGTCGTCAACAAGAAGGATGTTCGTATGCTCTGGAATTGTAAGCTGCGGGGTAAATTCTTCCAGCTGGGCATCTATCTGCGAAACCTGCATTGGTATGCAGAACCAGAAGATTGATCCTCCGGCAGGGTTGTCCTTTACGCCTATTTCGCCATTCATTATTTCCACAAGGTTTTTGCAAATTGCAAGTCCCATGCCGGAACCGCCGTATTTTCTTGTTGTGCTTGCGTCTACCTGGTAAAAGTTGTTAAAGACAAGCTCCTGCTTTTCTTTTGGAACGCCAATACCGCTGTCTATTACTTCAAAGAAGAGCTTTTCGTTTTGGCTGTAAACGCGGACAACTACATAGCCTTTTTCCGTAAACTTAACCGCATTCTTTACAAGATTCAGTATGACCTGTTGCAGGCGGGTGGGGTCTCCCATGATGATTTTGGGGAAGGTCGTGTCTATGTCCGTAACAATTTCCAGCCCCTTGTTGATTGCCTCTATACTTACAAGGTCAACAACGTGTTCCGTAAGGTCTACCACGTCAAAGGGGATGTTTTCTATTTTAAAGTCACCGGAGTGGATTTTTGTATAGTCAAGAATATCGTTTGCAAGCTGAAGAAGTACGTTCGCGCTAAATTCAATCTGATGAACATATTCGTTCTGCTCTTTATCCAGCGAAGTTTCACCCAGCAATTCCACCGTACTGATTATTGTCTGGATTGGAGTGCGCACCTCGTGAAGCGTACTGGCCAAAAACCTGGAGCCGGCATCTATTGAATTAACTTCCACATCAGTCCCCCTGCAAGGGCAATTATAGCTGCTTTATGAATGAAGGACTTCCATAGCCTTCTGCACAATAACATCAGCTTTCTGAGGCTTTATCAAATAGCCTTTTGCACCAAGACTTAGAGACTTTACTACGGCATCGCGCATTGTTGCCTGTGAATAAATAAGAATTGGTGCCTTGTAATTTTCGCGCTGAAGGGTACGCAGAATATCAAAACCGTTGATGTCCGGAATATAGATGTCCAGGATAACAAGGTCAAATTCCTGTTCTTCGATTGCATGCATAAAGTCTACGCCGTTTGAAAAGAGAACGGTCTTTGCGCTTACACCTGCAAAGGCTTTTTCCAACAGGCGGCGGATAACAACATCATCGTCTACGACAGCCACTTTTAGGACGTTGCCGGAATCCTGCTCGGAAATAACACCTTCTGCATTGTCGTTCATAAAGCGCATTTCTATAGAAGATTCCTGGGTGCTGTGGTCATCAACAGAAAGAATCCTTTCGGACACAATCTCGTTCATGTTTTCGCCCTGGCTTGCGTCTACCAGAGAGTTGATTATGTCGTTCATGTTGTCGGAAACTTCTATGTCCTTGTAGAGCGGGTGGCCCTTGACCAGTTCCTTTGTGAATGAGTCAAAAGAAAGGATCTTTACGTTCTTGGGCTTTATGCGCTTGTCTTCAAGAACATTGTCTATGAGCACTTCCAGGTTTGACCCGTCTATGAATGTGAGCTTTATGTTGGTCATCATAATGATGATTTTTGGGTCATTAATCTTGTTTTTGTCCAAGAGTTTCTGAAGGCGGTATTTTAGAAGGTAAAGTTTTTCCCTGTTAAGGCCCAGGGCTATTTCTGTAAAGACAATCAGGCCGTTAACATGCATTTCCATGATGCTGGGCGTAGTGTCGAGAGAAAAGTTGGACTTTAGTATCTTTCCTATAGATTCAAAGAATATGTCGAATTTTATTGGCTTTGTGAAATATTTTACAACTGCAAACTGGGCAAGGGTAGCCACGTGGTGACGCGGAATGTCCGGTCCGCTTATGATGATAGGTATTTTCTTTGCGTTGGGGTCATCATGCTTCTTTAGCAGGAATTCCTGAAGTGAAGTAATATCGCTTTCCACATCAATAATGATAAGGTCTGGGAGAGTAGTTATCATTTTTGTATATGCATCCCGGTTACCGACCGCATATTCAACAGTTACCTGCTCAGCGACGAGTTTTTCCTTAAGAAATTCGCGGAACATTGGAGATGCGTCTATTAACAATACCTTCTTCATGCTATCCATTTTACTTTATTAAGTGTATAATTTCAAGGTATATTACATGGTGGCTTGGAGGAAAAATTATGAAAAAAGCTGTTGTTTTTATTGCAGACGGGACAGAGGAAATAGAAGTTATTACGCCCGTTGACTATCTTAGAAGGGCTGCTGTCCAGGTAAACTTGGTTTCCGTTAGCCAGTCGCGGACAGTTACTACATCCCACGGAGTTAGCATAAACGCCGACATGACGCTTGAATCCTACCTTTCTGCCGGGGAAGAGCTGCCTGATGCGGTTGTAGTGCCAGGAGGAATGCCGGGAACAACAAATATTGCGGAATGCCGTGCAGCCGTTGATTTTGTGGACCAGATGGATAAGGCTGGAAAGCTTGTCTGCGCAATATGTGCTGCTCCTGCGGTTGTGCTACCTTTAACCGGTGCGCTAAAGGGCAAATCTTGGACATGCTACCCGTCAAGATGGGACAATATTGAAGAATACAGCGGAAAATACAAGGACGAAGCCTTTGTTCACGACGCAAACCTTATTACCGGACGTGGGCCAGGGGCTGCGGAGGAATTTTCCATGGAAATAGTGCGCACTCTTGTCGGGGATGCAATATTCGCCAAGATAAAAGAAGGTTCCGTTCAGAGATAGCTAGCGCTTGTCCACTATGACCTTTACTATTTCTGCGATGTACATTGTGTGAAAGTCATCCTTCTTGTAGTTCTGGTTCATGATTTTTTTGTCAGTAAAGCAGTAGGGGTCAAATGGCTGGGCGTAAAGCTTGCGGCAAAAAAGAACCATTCTGGCCTGTTTTATCCAGGGAATGCTGTTCATGTATTCAACATCCAGCTTTGCGGGGCCAAATTTGTCTCCGTCCCTTCCGCTGTGGCTTCCACAGTAGTTGAGGGCGGTCTTGTATTTTTCACCAAGCACGCTGAGCGAAAAGTATTCTGATGAATCAACAAGTTCCTTTGTATAGCGTGAAGGGCGCAGGTAGATGGTTGCAACGGGTTTGTTCCAGAGGATTCCCACTCCTCCCCAGCTTGCAGTCATGGTGTTTACGCTGCCAGTCCTTATGTTGCCGTCTTCGTCTTCAGATGTTGTGCATGCCGTTACCAGCATCCAGTCTTTGCCTATCATTCTAAAAGCGTTGTCCGCAATGTCTTCCGGTCTTATTGTCTTAAACATAATTACCCCTTGGCTTTGTTTTTGCAAAGTATAGCATAAACCTTGAAAAAGGTCTAATAAAAATATATTATTCTAATCATGACTATCAATTTAAAGGCCGCATTTTTTAGAAGCGTATTTGGCGCACTTTTTATCCTGTCTTTTTTCTCTTGCAGCAATGGAAAAAAATGGTACACAAACTTTGACGAAGCATCGGCAAAAGCAAAAAAGTCTGGCAAAAACATATTCCTGCTTTTTAGCGGAGATGACTGGGACAATACAAGCGCAGGCTTTAAGACGGATGTTCTTCAGACAGAAGAATTTGCAAAGGAAATAGGCAAGAAGTACATTCTGCTGAATCTGGACTTCTCCCAGAATGAATATGAAAAAACGGAAGTGGAAGAAAGTGCCACGGAAGAAGAAAAAGCCGCCGCTCAGGAAATAGCCACACGCTACCAGGAAAAAGAAAAGCTGGTCCTTGAATATCATGTTCAGCAGTACCCGGCTATATTCATCACAACTCCGGAAGGCTACTACATAGATTCAATCAACTACGACGCAAGTTTTACCGACTTTCCCAACTTCCACGAAAAATTCAATGACCATCAGGGGCTTATAGACAAGGCAAACAGCTTAACGCAGGCAATAAAGAAATCAAAGGGCAAAGACAAGGCTCTTGCAATAGACGCATTTTACGAAGCTACTCCAACAGACTACCAGCCGCTTCTTGTGCCAATGTTCAAAGAGGTGCTGTCTCTTGACGAAGAAAATGAAACAGGTCTCCTTGGCAAATACGAACTTGCTCAGGCCTACATTCAGTCTTTTGACGTTGCAAACGAAGGCAATGTTGAAGGTGCGGTAACAGTTATAACTTCCGTTGCAGACAATCCAGCCCTTCATCTGGACAAAGACCAGAAGCAGATGGCCTACTACACTGGAGCCTACATTCTGTCTCTTTCGGGAAGCCATGACTTTGACAAGATTCTTAACCTTTTGCAAAAAGCCTACGATGCTTCTCCCAACGGAATCCACGCAAAGGATGTTCAGACCGCAAAAGGCTACACAGAGAATTTGGTAAAAATAATGGAAGAATATTCTTCAGCAGAAAACGAAAGTGCAGAAAATAATGAAAACACTGAAAACAACGGACAGCCTGCTCAGGAAAACTAAATGAATGTTCCGCTGCTCATAATTGCCGCAAGTGTCCTCATTTTATTTTCCATGATATTTTCCGCAACGGAAAGCGCATTCCTTTCTATAAACAAGCTAAGGGTACGCTTTCTGCGCAACAAAAAAAACAAAAAGGCAATGCGGATCTGGCGGCTTCTTAGCAACAAGGAGCGTCTTATAAACACCCTGCTGATTGGAAACAATATCGTAAACATTTCCCTGTCAGCAATTTTGTCCTACATAGCAATCCGTCTTTTTGGAAATGCTGGCGTTGGAATTGCAACCTTTGTAACGACGATGCTGCTTTTGATTTTTGGAGAGATTACCCCCAAGACAATAGCAACCCACCACCCGGAACCAATAGCTTTCTTTTTTAGCGGACTAATCTCCGTAATGGAAATTCTGCTTGCCCCCCTGGTTTTTGTCTTTACAAAAATTTCAAGGCTCGTGCTAAAGCCTTTCAAAGTGAGCACAAAAAACTCGAAGGTTTCTTTTACGGAAGAAGAAATAAAGACTTTTATAGATGTTAGTTCGGAACAGGGCATTCTTGAAAAAAACGAAAAGAACATGATGCACCGTGTTTTTAAGTTTACGGACCTTGCCGCAAAAGACATAATGATTCCCCGCAAAAAAATAAAGGCACTAAAACTTGGCGAATCATACAATTCAATTATAGAACTCTCCGAACGCTATGGAATTTCCCGCTTCCCAGTTTACAAGGACGACATAGACGATATTGTAGGAATTTTGTACATAAAGGATTTGCTCTTCTACAAAGACAACATTTCTTCTTTTAGCGTTCAGAAGGTAATGAGGCCGCCTCTGTTCATCCTGGAAACAAAAAAAATGTCCTCAATACAGCAGATGCTTCGCGAAAACAAACAGAGCATGGCTGTTGTTATAGACGAATATTCTGGAACCTATGGAGTTCTTACTACAGAAGACATTGCCCGCGAAATCTTTGGCCCCATTTCTGATGAATACAAAAGCTACGCCCATAGAATCCAGGACCAGATAAAGAATCCTTCAAACTCAGAGATAGACGGTCTTTCCCGGCTTTCAGATTTGAACGATCAGCTGCACACAAAACTCCTTTCCGAAAACTGCGAAACAATCGGCGGTTATATTATGGAAGCTCTAGGCCACATTCCTTTGGAGGGAGAAAGCATTACAAAAGACGGATTTGCCTTTGCAGTCTCAAAAATGGAAGACAAGCGCATTGCAAAGGTTCACATAAGGCAGCTAAAGGTGGAGGGGGAAGAATGAGCATTTTTATAAACATAATATGTCCAATCCTTGCCTTTGTATGCCTCTTGTTCTGCGGAGCATTCTTTGCCTCTTCGGAAACAGCCTACACATCCCTTTCCAAAATCACAATTCACCAGATGCTAAAGAACAGGGAGCGCAATGCAAAAAAAGTTTCTGCCCTAAAAAACAATCTTGATTCCCTAATTTCCACAACGCTAATCGGAACAAATTTTGTAACAACACTCATGTCTTCTTTGGCAACCGCTTTTGCAATGGCAATATTTGGTCCGCAAAGCGTAAGCAGTGCAACATTCATTGTAACCGTACTTGTAATAATTTTTAGCGAGATAGTTCCAAAGACTTATGCTGCGGTAAAACCCAAAGAAACATCACAAAACTCCGCAAGTGTCCTCTCCGTTCTGCAAAAGATTTTATTTCCGGCGGTTTGGTTCTTCAACCAGTTTGGAAAGCTAATCAACCTTATAGAGCGCATATTTTTTAAGACAAAGGCACCGCTTGTAACCCAGGAAGAATTGCGCACTCTGCTGGACGTAGGCGAACACGAAGGCACACTTGAGCAGGATGAACGCAAAATGCTTGAGCGCATATTCGAATTCTCAGACCTCCGCGTACACGACATAATGCGTCACCGCTCACTCGTAAGCTACATAAGCGAAACAGCCTCATTGGACCAGGTAATCCAAGCCTTTGCAAAGTCAGGATATTCCCGCTTACCAGTATACAAAGACAGCCCGGAGACAGTAACAGGCGTACTCCATTACAAAGCGGTTCTTTTTGCGGGGCCAGAAATAACAAGCAGCAAAGACTTTGTAAGAATCTGCATGGTTCCGGTAATGTTTGTTCCAGAATCATTGAGCGCAGTAGAATTGCTTGGAAAATTCAAGTTTGAAACATCCCAGTTTGCGGTTGCAGTAAATGAATACGGCAGTACGGCAGGCATAGTTACCATGGACGACATCCTGAGGGAAGTATTTGGACGCGTAACAGATGAATACGGAATGTCAGACATACCGGCAGAGCAAAAGGTAAGGGTCTTAAATGTAAACGAATTCCTTGTTCCCGGAGACATGAAGCTGGAAGACGTAAACGATGTTCTTAGCCTAAATCTGGACAGCGAAGTTTCAGAAACTCTTGGCGGCTGGCTCTTGGAAAAGCTTGGGGAACTCCCGCCAACAGGCACGGTCTACAAAAACAAAAATTCCATCTTTATAATAGAAGACCAGAGTTCCCGCAGAATCCAAAGCGTAAGGATAAAGCTAAACTAAAAGCTGCTAAATCTGCATGCTTAAGAATTCTTTACAATATCTACGAGTAAGTCGGCAGACTTTTCCAAACCAAGAAGTGAGCTGTTCAAAAGAATGTCGTAGTGGTCTCTCTTACCCCAGGTTCTTTCCGTAAAAGTGTTGTAGTGGTTTGCACGGCATTTGTCTATCCGCTTCACCTCTCGTTCTGCAGTCTTAGGATCCAACCCCTTTGTTTCTATAGCGCGGTTTACCTTAAAGGCAAGCGGGGCGTAAACAAACACGTTAAGAATATCCTGCTTGTCCACTTCTTCGCAATGGCGCAAAACATAGTCAGAACAGCGGCCAACAATTACACAGGGACCTTTCTTTGCAAAGTCAATTATAACCTTTCTCTGGGCATTAAAAACCTGGTCTGCAAGCGGAAGGGCTGGAACAGAAGCGCCGGCAGAAATTCCTGCTGTACCGGGAGCGGCATAACTTGCACCAAGCAAAAGCGAATAAAGCAATCCGGAAGAAAGATTCTGCTCTGTCTTTTTAATAAAATCTGGAGAAAGCCCGGAATCCTCCGCAGCCTTGTCTATAATCTCGTTGTCATAAAATGGAATGCCAAGTTTCTCTGCAACAAGCCTGGCAATGGTTCGTCCTCCGCTAGCATATTCGCGTCCAACAGTTATTATCTTTTTCATACAAATTACTCCTTAGTTACACCTCCTATTATAGCACAAGTTTTGAAAACTGCAAAAAAAAAGAACCGGTCTGTGGGAGGCAAAGATGCGCCTAAACCACAAACCGGTTCGTCCTAAGATTTTGTTAAGCAGCCTGAATACGAATCTTCTGAGCTTCTGCTTCTGCCTTTACAGGAATTGTTACCGTAAGCACGCCGTTCTTAAGCTGGGCAGAAATCTTTGCCGCATCACAATCATTTGCAAGAGTGAATGTGCGCTTAAAATTACCGGAAGGAATGCGTTCGCAAAGCAGGTAGCGTGTTTCCTGATCCTTCTTTTCAGAATCATTTGCTGAACCGTTAGCCTCATTCTTTGCCTGGTCATTTGCAGCTTCTGCCTTTACGGAAGAAATCGTAAGTACATTTTCCTTAACGCTAATATCTATGTCCGCCTCTGTTTTTCCGGGCAAGTCCATGTACAAGACATAAGCGTTGCTGTTTTTTTCAATATCAACTGCCGGAACAAAATTGCGCTCGCTATTGCGCCCGCCACAGTTTGCAGCTCCGTAAACACCATCCAAAATTGAATCAATAAGTGAAAGTCCGTTCATAATATACCTCCATGCCCTTAGGCAAAATATTTAGATTTACACTTACCATATAGCATATTCCGTGCCAACTTTTTTTTTATTTTGGACGGCAATCATTTTTTGAACGATATATAACAAATAGCGCCATGGACGGCGCGTCAGATGTTCTTGTAATAAGTTTGCAAGTTTTCGTAAGAAAACTTGCGTGATAAAAATTGCATGGAGGCAATTTTTATCACACGACCTCATGCCTCTGCTACGGATGGGTCAAAAAGACACATTTTTTTTAGAAGAAGCATATCAAAGCGCGTCAAATTCACACATCTTTTTCCAATCCTATTCGCAAGAGATACATCTTAGGTATTTCCTACTCCCAGTAAAAATCACCTGTACGAACATCTTTTGTTTTAGAATTAAACTCGTAAAAGCGCGCAGGCTCTTGTTCCGGTTGGTAATCAGAATCCAGAGAACCAAAGCCCTCTACATTTTCCCGCTTTCCTCCACCTGCTATGTCTATAAAAAGGTCGCAGTTATCGTTGCAAAGGAAAAATTTAATGTAAGATTTTCCGTCCTCAAAATAAAATACCGTCTTTACAGAATGACCGAACGCACCTTTAAAAGCACCGCCGTCCGGATACCCGATGGAAAGCTGAATGTTGCCGTCTTCAAAAAGATCAAAATTTTTTCTTGGCGATTCAACCATCTTTTTGTTTTTGTAAAGACTTAGAATTTTTTCAACAGCCAAAGAAAGTTTTTCCCTGTCTTCATTGTCTGCAATAAGATTTTTAACATCTAAAAAAGTCTGCTCAAGATTTTTAAAAGCTTCCTGCCTCTGTTTTACAGCTATTTCCGCAAGCTTCTTCTTTGCGTCCATAACCTTCTTTTTGCCAAAGTCGTACCAGCGTTCACCTTCGTTTGTTACAAGAAGAATTCCCTCTTCGAAAAACCTTTGGATATAACCCCATTTGTAATGGGAAGCAGTCTTGTGCAGTTTTAGGTTAATCGGCTTCTCGTAGACTTTGCCAACCGTCAGCGTGTCAAAGAGCTTGCCATTTTTGTAAACCTTAAACAAAACCGTGTCCTTGTTGTAATCCGTTGGAACAAGTCCTTCCGTGTGGTCAAGAATGCAGAAAACACCGCTTGCAGAAACTTTAGCAAAACGCTCAAAGTCATGAACCGTCCATTTTTCCCTGTCGCCGTTTTCCGTAATTTCAAAGCAGGTCGTTGTGTTTTTTTCCGCATCGCATTGCAGATAAAACTTTCCCTTCGGGAAGGTCCTGTAAGATTCCTTTTGGGGCAAGGGTTCATCCGCAAAAAGCGTGGGGGTAAAAATCAGCATTGCAAAAATCAAAAAAATCTTTTTCATACATCAATCCTTTGCGCTTAAACTCCGTCATAAACATTAACAAAAACGCATTCCGGGTCAATAAGAAGATAGGGAAGGCCGTTTACATCGATTCGGTAATTTGCTTCAGATACAGAGCTAAATGGTTCGTAAGTATTAGTCGGGTCAACATCCAAAAGATAGTCCCTGCTTTCGTAAGAGCCTGAATAAGAATTTTGGGTATAAGAAATAGTTCCATGCTCGGTTACAATGCTGTTTGTACTTGAATCAAAACTAAAGTGCCGGTGGTCATGGTACCTGTATCCAATGTTCGGAACAATATAAAAATAATCACTGATATTTATTTTAGGATTTTCAAGCCACTGCCAGTCTTTTTCTTCATAAGATTTTTTATAGTCATCAACCCTTTTAAACCAGCAGTCAAAAAATCCAATCCTTCCCAATGAGTTCCATTGAATTACATAACCTTGCGTGCCATTGGAATCAAGTGGAGCAAGAAATACCATTCCGTCATACTTTCCGTCTTTGGTCTGATACTTGCGCTTTGCTCTTTTTGCCAATTTTTTGTAAAGGGCAGAATCAAGGCCTTTGCTCTTTGAAGCTTTTGCTTTTGAATCTTTTTTTGCCTGCTTTAATTTTTCTACGTTTTTATTGGAAATCAAAGAGCCTTTGTAGTAAAACCTAATTTCAGCAATGCAGGTATCGTTGTATTTTGTTCCCCGGTAAACATCTTCTATCGTAAAAATAACAGCCGTAGCTTTTGCATCTTCTTCAAGGTGAATCGACTGAAAATCTTCGCAGCCATCTTTTAGCGTAAAATCGGCGGCGGGTCCCCAATCTTCATCAACGCAGGCAATGTTCAGCTTTTTTACGCGGTTGTTCTTTTTGTATAAGTCTTTGTGGGCAAAACCGTTTATGATTCTTATTTCGTCAATTGTAATGGGTTCATAAAAAGTTACCGTCAGCGTTTCTTTAGTTCCAGAGTCGGATTTTCCTTCGCACCAGATAGTGTCACTCTTTCCGTCAAAAGCGTTAAGCGCATCGTACACAACTTCCTCTCCGGAAAGCCATTCAGAAAAAGTGCTTGTTGCTTCTGCCGACCTTATGTATGCTTCCGCATAAATCTGAAAAGCCGCAAGCATTGAAATTGCAAATACAAAAACTTTTTTCATTTATTCCTCCAAGTCGTGCCAGGGGCAATCAAAACAGCTAATATTCAGCCATTCTAAAATTCAAATCCTTTAAATTCAACTGCTCTTTTCCATCGCTCCGGAAGTTCTTCAAACTCAACCACTGCTGGATCTCTAGAATCCCATTCAACATACCGGTCAGAATATTTTTCATCTTCTGAATACAAATCAAGCGCATAGTTATAATAAAGCTTTCCCGTCTGAATGTATTTTTCAGAACTTTCATCATATTCGTGAATGTAATATTTGATTAATCCCCCTGTAGTATTCCAGCTTGTGTACAAAAGCCTATAGATTTCATCGCACTCTACATAAGTTTGGCAAGTATCTTCCCAATACGGCGGATTCAATTTGTAGCGTCCTTCGTGTTCGTTCCAAAGATATGCATCATAAAAAGGCTGCGCACCGTTCATCGTGTGACCCGACAGAATCAAAATGTCATCAATTCCGTCAAAGTTCAAATCAGCAAGCTCAAAGTGTTTTTTTTCAATTCCCAAATACGAAGGCTCAAAACGTTCTCCAAGACCAAACAGTCCGTGCGGATTTTCTCCGTAAACGTATTCCAAATTCTGAATGAGTTTGCCCTCTTT
>JAGACC010000093.1 GCA_017614295.1 Treponema sp. | reverse complement strand
TTCCAGGGGCATTTCTTTTGCTTGCAGAACCTTCTACACATGCGGCAGGGCTGTTCCTTGGTTCAACTCGGTAACAAAGGCCCTTAAGGTTTACCCTTCGGCTTTCTTTTCCGACTTTGACGAATGGCAGCAGTGCAACAACTGTTCTTTTATAACTGACTACGTACCGGAAAACGCTTCCCACGAAGAGATAGAAAAAATGCAGCTTAGCTTTCTTCAGCAGAAGTTTGAGGAAAAGCACAAGGAGCATCTTTTTGCGGCGGTAAAGGATCTGGTTCTTTTAAACGGGGCTTTTTCCAGGGTTGCCCAGGAAGGTGAAGAGAGCATAATTCAGACTTCCTACAATCCGGACGACATTCTTTCTCCCTATTCACAGGATATTGCCCGCTTTGCAGACTCTACGGCTATGGAAATGTGCCGGGTAAAGGTCTTTGCAGGAGCGGATTCACCAGACTATAAAATCATTTAGTTCAATTTTTACATTCTTTTTGCCAAGCGCCAGAGGTATGCAAGAGAAGCAGCGGTACGCAAAAAAGGCTTCTAGACAAAAAAAACAGGCCCCAGTAACACCGGGACCCGCTTTTAGTATCAAGGAGTTTCTATGAAGAAAGGCAGGCGGTCATCAAACCTGCTTTCTATATATGTAACCACCAGCTCCCCAGGTAGTTACAAAATAATTTTTTTTTTTACGGCCTGTCTGCAAACAAGTCATTTGTTACCAAACCTGTCTGCAAACACTCTATCTGTTAGCCAACCAGTCTGCCAACAAACTATTTGTTAAGCTTGTAGCGTCCAGTGCTAATGGTGTGTCCGCCAGAATAAACGTCAAACCAGACTTCCTTGTTGCGAGAAGTGTCCAAAGCCTCGTAGAATTCCTGAACAGACTGAACCTTCTTGTCGTTAACGGCAGTAATAACATCGCCATCCTGAAGACGCAATGCAGCCGCAGGAGACTTCTCCTGTACACCGGAAACCACAACGCCCTTAACATTGTTGTCCTCAAGCTTAATCTTCTTCTTTACGTCATTAGTAAGCGGAGAAGCAATAAATCCTGGCCACAAGAGACTGTTGTCCGAAGAAACCTTCTCCGTGCGCTCTTCAATCTTAACGCTAAGGTCAAGCTTGTTCTTTCCGCGCAGAACCGTAAGCAAGGCTGTCTGACCCGCTGGAATGTTGCCAACTTCGCGTACAAGCTGATCCACACCCTTTACGTCGCTACCGTTTATTGCAATAATAAAGTCACCTGCCTGCAAACCGCCCTTCATAGCCGGACTGTTAAGGAAAATCTCACCCGCAAAGGCACCGCTAGAATTTCCTACGCCAAGTTCCTTCTTGTATTCATCGCTAACATCCACAAGACTTACGCCCATCCAGCCGTAGGTTATCTTTCCCTTGCTGATGAACTGGTCAATTGCAGTCTTTATGTTGTTAATCGGAATGGAAAAACCAAGACCCTGGCTACCACCGGACTGAGAAGCAATCCAAGTGTTAATTCCAATAACTTCTCCCCAGATGTTAACAAGAGGACCGCCAGAGTTACCCTGGTTAATAGCTGCATCCGTCTGAATAAAGTCGCTTATTGAACCAATCTGTCCGCCGCTTCTTCCTGTTGCGCTAACAATACCCTGCGTTACGGAAGCAAAGTATCCCAAGGGGCTTCCAAGGGCAAGAACTATGTCTCCCTGCTGCACCTTGTCACTGTCTCCCAGCTTTGCAATGGTAATGTTTGTGTCATCGCTTTCAAAAGAAACAAGAGCAATGTCCATGCGTTCATCCGCACCAACAAGCTTTCCTTCAAATTCGCGCTCGTCATTCAGCTTAATCTTTATGCTGGTAGCCTTACCCGCAACGTGGTTGTTTGTAAGAACATAATTGGTCTTGCCTGTCCTGCGAACAATTACGCCTGAACCCAAGCCCTTGTTCTCGTATTCGCGCTCACCGCTTCCGCCACCCTCGCCTTCCGGGTTTCCAAAGAAGAATGGAAAGTCCTTAAAGGGATTGTATGTCTTTACCTTTGTCTTTTCGGTAACGTCCACTTCTACAACAGCTGGAAGAACCTGGCTGCTAATTGAACGGAATGTGTTCTGCAAAGCCTGTGTTGTAGCAAGTGAATCCGCAGGAATCGGAACCGCCGCCTTTGGGGTACCCTGAGCAAAAGCCACGTTTGCAGAGCCCTTGTTTGCCTTGCAAGAAATTGCCAAAACGCCAAAAGAAACAACTGCTGTAAGAGTAGCAGCAACAATATTTTTTACTACCGGTTTCATAAAATCAAACCTCCTGAAAACATTTGTTCAGATTCAAACTGCAATCCGTAACGCAAAGTGCAAGCAAGTACAAAACGCATACAGACCGCCATTTTTAACCGTCGTATTTTATTTACAAATATAACGATTTTTGCTCGCAGAGTGTTACAGATTTGAATTAGAAAATGTTGTTATTATTTCACATGTTATTTTACGTGGGAATAAAGCTCGGACATTTCATCCCTCCAGGGTAGCCTGTGCTCCTTATCCTCCCATTCGATTATCTTGCGTATCGTAAAATGCTTAACGTCATGAACGTTGGGAAAATAAACCACGCCAAACCTGCCCTGACCAATATAGGAAATCTTTTCTCCCTCGCCAAGCTTCTCCTGACCGCCAAGAATTTCAAGCGCACAGTCAAAGTGTATGGGGTTTCCGTTTTCCAGTGCAAGTGCGGATGCCATGTCTGTTATTGGTTGGCCACAGTGAGCGCATACGGGTCTATTCTCGCTCTTAAAAGCCCTAATTGCTTCTTCGTCATGTCTTATCTGTTCGGCGGTAACAGCCTTGGGCGGAACAAAATGCTTCTTCTGCTGGGAGGAAGAATTTCCTGCGTAGGTTCCGTTTTCGTTGCGGGAACTATTCTTCCAGTTGTTGCCCCGGTGTTTTGAATGCCTGTCTCTATTTCTCATAGTAAATATTTTATTCCAAAAACTATTATTTTTCAATAGAAGCAAGAAGAAGCCTACGCCCGATTGGAGTGGCGGCGAAGCCGTTCCCGGAAGGGAATGGAGCGCATAAGGCGCGGAACCACGGAAAGCGGGTGACGCAAGGCACGGGCGGTCGAATTAGCCAAAGAATAAAATGGTAGAGCTGTTAGAGTTACCGTCCTAAAAAGTAGCGTCCCATATTAGAGAAGGTAGGTCTGCATCTGCCCCTTGCCCTTTACATCCACACTCACTGGCTCTCCATAGGGGAAGGCGTTTTTTGTCTGCTCGTAGGTTGTCCCGCTCACGTGTATCTTCATTGGAAGACCGGTGCTTTCCATCCTGCTTGCAACGTTCACAGTGTCGCCCCAGATGTCATAGATGAATTTTGACTTTCCGATTACCCCCGCCACCAGGTTCCCGCTGTTTATTCCCACACGGATTTGAAGGTTTATCTTGTAACGCTCATTGAATGCCTCCACATCCGAGATAAGGCCTTTTGCAAACCTTACCATGCGGATAGCCTCGTCACCGCGCGGATTTTCGCAGAGACCGCAAGCCGCCATGTATGCGTCTCCAATCGTCTTTATTTTTTCTATGCCCTCGCGTTTGGCTCTTTCGTCAAAGCGGGAAATTATGAGGTTTAGCATTGCAACCAAGTTTTTTGCCGTCATTCTGCCGCTCATCTTTGTAAAGCCAACTATGTCCGTAAAGAGGACTGTCGTGTTGGGATAGTGCTTTGCAACCGTTTTGCCGGGGTGTTGCTTCAGTTCTTCCGCTATGTCTTTTGGCAGTATGTTCAAAAGCAGGTTTTCCGCCTTTTCGTTGGCAAGACTAAGTTCCCTAGTGCGCTCATCAACTTTTAGCTCAAGCTCCTCGTTGTATTTCTTCATCATCTGAAGCCGCTCGGACTGCATACGGTTTATGCTGATAATGTTGCGTACGGTGTTCTCCGTCATGTTGCTAAAGGAGATGTAAAGGTTTTCCACCTCGTCGCCAGTCCTAACGTCAAGACCCTTTATTTCTGAGACGCATTTGTTCATGCCTTCCACATTGCCCTGCTGCTGCATAAAGGAAATTGCGTGCCTTGAAATTCTGTTTATGGGGTTCACGAGGAACTTTGTAGAAATTACAAGCCCCAGGCCCACTATTACGACCACTACCAAAAATGACAGGATTACTGTCCTTAACAGGAAGTGCAGCCTGTATGTGCGAAGGAGGTCCATGGAAATGTCAACGCCAACGTAGCAGGCGCATTTTCCCTGGGAGTTGAAAACCGGGTGGTAATAGGTTAGAAGCCAGCCGTACTGGTCGTTTGACTCTATTGGCTCCATCTCCTTTCCCTCAAGCAAGTCTGGAACTAGGGGAAGGAAGGTTGGGTCAAATTCTATCAAGTCGTCTACGTTATAGGTTGAATTTTCGTTGTCCGTGTCAAAAATCACGTGGCAGCCGTCTTCGCGGATCTGGTAGGCGTAAAGATAGGTAATGTCCGGTATGTGCTGCTGAAGGCTCTTTAGGCGGCGGAAAGTTTCCTCGTAGCCACTTACAGCCATTCCATCCTGCTTGTACAGCTCAATGCTGTCTGCGTCGATTGCCTCTGCTGCAAGGATTGCCACCCCCTTTGCCATCTTTAGGAGAGAGGAGCGGGTGTGCACCGTAAAAAGTCCCAGGGCAACAAAGGAAATTGAAGCCGCAAGCATCAAGGCCGCAAGTACGAGAAGGACAGAAATTCTTGTCCTTAAAGAATGAATGCCTTTTGTATTTATCGCATTAGTCATATAGCCATTCCTTGGTAGGCAAAATGTATACCTTCCTTGCATTATATCACGCAAATGGCTTTTGTGGAATTATTCTTTGAAAAGTCAAAGTACCGTCCAGTCAGGGCCATTTGCCGTGGGGAAAACCCTGGTTCTGTTCTTCTCCCTGCCGCAGTTTGCATAGAAAAAGGGAATGTCCGACGCATACTGGCTCATAAGATCATCCGGATGCCAAGAAAGTTCCAGCGTACATTCCTCCCCTTCGCCCTGGCAGCGGGAAAGAGCTCCGTTAAGAGAAATTATGTCTCCCACCAAAGCCGTATATTTTTGAAGCCCCTTAGACTTTAGCCTAAGAAAGACATATTCCTTCTGCAAAGCCTCTATCTGCAAAAGGGAAAGCACATCCGCCAAGCCCCCGCCTCCTTTCTTGGATTCCAAAAAGCCTGAAAATCCTTCAAAAAAGACCGACGGTTTTTCGCGCATCATCCCCACCACCGAATTGAACCAGGGAACAGCCCGCCCTTCCGTGTAAAAGAGGTTCACCGCACGCGAAAGCCTTTCTGCCTTCTGCAAATCGCCGCTTTTAAAGCTTGGACTGTTTACAACATGGTATGGGGGAAAATCCTGCCACTCAAGACCAAAGCCCTTTGCATCCTCAAAAAGCTTAGTTCCAGGAAGAACGCTAAGGCAAAAAAGCTCAAGGTTGTTGGGGTAAAGGCCAAGAGCAAAGTCAATGCTGTTCTTAAAACCGCCAAGGCTGTCTCCGGGAAGTCCGTATATAAGGTCAAAGCCAAAGACAACACCATGCTCGTTAAGAAGGGAAACGTTTTTCTTAAACAGGTTCTTGTTAAAGCTCCGGTTTACGTTCTTTAGCACAAGCGGGTCGCTGCTCTGTAAGCCAAACTGTACACTGCAATTTATGGAAGCAAATGCCCTTGCAATCTCCGCATCTATAAACTCTGCCCTTGCTTCAAAATAAAAAAAGGTAGCCGGACAGGTGCGCCTTATCTTCCTTAGCATGTCCAAGGCACGCTTTTTGTCCGCATTGTAGGTTGGGTCAAGAACGAACACCTGGGGAATTTTTTCCTTTGCAAAAAGTTCAAGCTCTGCGTCAAGCCGCTCCTGTGGAAAGCGCCTAATCTTTGCGTAGCCCTTGCTCTCGTAGCAGTATGAACACTTGAATGGACAGCCCCTTGCAAGTTCCCACAAAGCTCCTCCGTAATCCCCAGCCCGTATTGTTCCGTCAAGCCAGGGAGAAGAAAGCTCCTCCAATTCCGCAGGGATAGCCTTTGCACTAGCGTAAGTTTCTCCGCTTACAGAAGAAGAGTCCCCCAAGTAAAAGACCCCCTGAATTCCAAAAGACTCTTCCCTTTTACCAGATTTATCAGAAGAAAAAACCGAATGCAAAAGCTTTGGTACAGCAAGCTCACCTTCACCCGCAACAGAAAAATCAACTCCCTTCATGCCAAGGGGATTTGCCGTAATCTCTGGCCCTCCTGCAACAATCACTATGCCGCCATTTTTCTTCTTTAGCGCAAGGGATGCCTTTTCCAGCACGGTCTTGCTCCAAACGTAAACGCTCATGCAAACGCAGTCCACGCTTGGAAATTCCAAAAGAATCTTGTCCGCAACCTTTTCCGCCTTTTCGTCATCAGAAAGTCCGCAAAGAAATTCATCCTCCATGGTAAGAGTAAGAAGCTCTGCCCTAACAAAACCTTTGGTAAGGGAACTGTTCTTTACCGCAGAAGCAACGCAAGCAGCACCCATTGGCAAGGCCTGCGGGGAGCGTTCAACAAGCAGGGTTGTAAAAACTGCCAGATGCTTTGTGTCTTCCATAAGATTCCCCTCTAAAAGCTAAAAAGTCTTAAAATAACCAAAAAAACGAATGACAAAATTCTTCCTTTATTGTATAATTAAATGGTTTTGAATCTCAATAGAATGGCAGGGGAATTTTATGAAAATTTTTTTAATGGCTCTAGGCGTAGCTTTTTTTTCTTTATTTGCGCCAAGTGCTTTTTCCCAGGATTTTTTGTCATGCTTTAATTCAAACCTTACGGATTCACAGATTCAAGACTTAAAAGACGGAAAGGTCATCATAAGGAATTTAAAGTCGCCAAAAGAAGTAAGCCTTAACACAAGCAACATATACGCCAATAAATTCGTAAATGAACTAAAGGCAACTTCCCCCACCCACTTTGCAGAAGTAATACAGGTGCGCCCCTACAAGGACCACGAAAACCTTATAAAAGAGCTGGAAGAGCTTGTCTCGGACATAAAGAGCTACAGGCAGATTCCCTACTACACAGAAAGGCAGGGTGCTTGGGCAGCAATGTTCACCAAGGCAGAAGTCCTTTCATGCAGCCGTGGCAACCTTACCAACGTCTACAATGCGGTCTTTAGAATGCCTCCCTTTACCCAGTTCAAAGCCCAGGTTTCCACCACACAAATTGGGGACACCCTCTATTTTGCAACCGTAAACAAAGAGACAATCGAATACAAGATTTTTGATGCAGTAAAAGCCGGTAAGATGGAATGCGGTCTGGTACTATTCAGGCAGGGCGACTACTGGATACTCTACGGGGCAGGAGCTGTAAAGACAGACGGTTCCTTCTTCGTAAAAAAACGCGTGAACACGGCCTTTGTTAACCGCATAAAAGATTTTAGCATGTATTTTATAAAAAGGCTCAACTAGCAGAAGAAAGCCCCACAAGCAAAGATTAGCTTGCTATTGCAGACGCTTCCGATTCCCTCTGATTTTTTATGCGAAGCGTTAACTCGCGGTTTACAATCTTGGTAAGCAAATCACGCTCGTCTTTAGTATTGGAATTCTTGTAGCACAAATCCTTTAGCAAGTCAAATTCATCGTCAGAAAGAGATTCCTGTCCGTTCCAGAAGAAACGCCAGGTAGCAGCGCTGTCCAAGGCCTTGTAGGTTTCCACATTGTCCCCACAAAGCTCACTGGCTTCATCCTCATACATAAATGATTCCCCCCACTCGGATAAAATTCAATGGAACCCCAAAAAGGCAAGCTTTCAGGAGTCCCATCAAAATTATCGGATAATCGGATAACAAAAATACTGCGGATATAAAGTTAGCCCTGTAAAAAACCCACCAATCCCCTACAAGGCAAGATTTTAATGAATAAATCTAATTTGAGAAAAAATTAAAATAGTGTTCCACAGACTCATCAGGATTAACTGCCTATTATCTGTGGAAATATGCCAACACCTAAAACTATTTAAGTGCAGAGCTGATTCTTTCCAGAACCTTCTTGCGATCCAATGGCTTTACGATATAGTTCTTGGCTCCGGCAAGAAGTGACTTCTTAACAAGCTCTTCCTTACCAAGGGCGCTAACCATAACAACACGTGCGTTCTTGTCAAAAGCGACAATCTGCTCAAGTGCTGTAATACCGTCCATGCGAGGCATTGTGATATCCATTGTTACCAAGTCAACATTCGGGCAAAGTTCCTTATATTTATCAACGCCTTCTTTACCATCCTGAGCTGTAGCAACAATCTCGTATCCGTCGCTGCTCAAAATCTGAGTCAACTGCTTTGCAACGAACATTGAATCGTCAACGACCAAAACGCGGAATTTGCTTCCGTCGGCCTTAACACCTTCTGGCGGACGATCATTTATCTGCGCAAAATCATCTTTTGTTTTCATACCTTTATGCTCCTTATGTACGTTCGCGGATAGCGACGTTGACTTCTATTTTTCCAAATTCAGTAATGAGCGGAACAATCAGAGCTTCAACATTCTCCTCATCATTGCCACCCAAAGCTGCAATTTCCATTTTTTCACCGGCAAAAAGAGCCGGAGGGGTAAGGTCAAACTTAAAACCAAGCTCGTGGAGTTTTGTAACAGCCTGAGCGGTAATCAAGTTTGCCAATTCGCTAATAGTAGCCTTTGCCAAATCATCAAATTCCGGAAGCTTTTCTCCGTTCATACGGGAAGCTATTGCAAGAGCCGTTTCATAAGTCATATCAAACAAGACACGACCTTCAACATCACCGGCAAGGCCAACCAAAGCTGCAACACCCATAACTGGCATTGCTGTTGACTTAAGATACAAATCGCCACGCTTTACGTCTGCATCACCCAAAACTTCTTTCAGAACCCTGTATGAAGTTTCAACAAATGGGTTAATGTACTCTACTCTCATCAAAATCCCCCTGCAGTTTTATTAACTAACCAGATTATTCCAATTTTTATTTTGAATATACCGCAACAGATCCAGACTGTTTTTTATTCCATCCTGGAATTGCAATATTCTCATTTTCACCAACTATTATAACACCATTTCCCTTAACTTTCTCGCCAAAATCATCCAAAATTGACTTTTGTGATGCTTCCGGAAGGAAAGAGAACAGGTCCCTTGCAAAAACCAAGTCGATTGGAGGCAGATTATTGGTATGAACACAGTCGTGGTATTCAAACATAATCATGTCCTTTATCTCTTTGCTAAAGGTATAGCTGCCGCCAGATGTCTTTGTAACATAAGGCTGGTACCAATCCGTACTTACCTCGCTGCTTACCGTCATGAGCGGTGCGTTGGAAACATTGAGCAAGTCAATGTCGTGAGCATAAATACGTATATGTGCATTAGGATAACGCTTTTTCAGCAAACATGCAAGAGAGTAAGACTCAAAGCCTTTACCGCAACCTGGATTCCATACAACGATGTTCTTGGCAGGGTTGTCCGGGAGTGCCTTTGCAATATCGCTGGCATAGGGTTCGCTCCACCAAGTTCCGTTGAACTTAGAGAAGAAGGGCTTAAGGAATTCGTCAGCATCGCTTTCGTTCTGAAGCTGGGTGTTTCCTTCTCCGCGCTCCTTTTCCCACTGTTCATAGCGGGTCTTTATCCATTCTTCGTTTACGGCAGAAACATAGAATTTCTTAAGATTCTTAAGTGAATCATAAATAAAATTCAAGTCTACAGCCTTTATCTCTTCTTTTGCAGGTTCTTCAACCTTCTTTGCGGCATTCTTTTTACCGGAAGATTTTGCAACTTCTTCAGCCTGTCTTGCAGCTTCTTCCCTTGCGGCAATTTCTGCAGCGGCGGCCTGTCTGTCTTCCAGCTGGGCACGGGCTGTTTCTGCAAGCAACCTTTCTTCTTCCGGAGTACGGAGACCAAAAATCTTGTCTATGTCCAAAAGAATATAAAGATGTCTCTGAGCTTCTACAACACCGCTAATATATTTGATGTTTATATCACCAAAAAGAGGATGCGGCGGCTGAATTGAAGACTTCTGAATACCGACAACCTTGTCGATTACGTCTACTACAACGCCAAAGAACTGTTCGCCAACCTGGACAATCAACATATTCTCCAAGACATTTGAGTCATGCGGAGGAATCTCTATGTTAAAGAAGAGCCTCAGGTCAATTATAGGAATTATTTCACCGCGGAGGTTGTAAACGCCAAGAACAAAAGGAAGCGTGTTAGGCACGTAAGTAAAATTACCAGCCTTGGCAATTTCCTTAACCTTCATAATGTCTATGGCATAATCCTTACCTGCAAGAGAAAAGGTTACCATCTTGTAGTCAACTACGCTGGCATTCTTCTTCTCTTCTTCCAGTTCCTCCTGGGAAAGGCTTTGAACAGCGGCTTCTGTTGTGCTTGCAAGTATGTTAAGTTTATCTTGTATCGTTCCCATCTGCCTACCCTCTGACTGTGCTCTTCAAGGCTATCTCTTCACGTGTTTTCTGCGCATTGATTTCCTGTTTTACGCCCAACTCCAAGAGCTGGTTAACATCGATGATAAGAGAAACTGAACCGTCACCCAAAATTGAAGCACCCGCAATACCCGGTGATGTGGTAAACTGATCACGCAAAGGCTTAATTACGACGTCTTCCTCTCCAATAAGGGCATCTACCATAACACCAATCTTCTTTTCCTGGGAACCTACGATTACTATAAAGCAGTATTCGCTTTCCACCGCGTCCTTAATGTTGAACAGGCGGTCAAGCCTCAGGATAGAGATAACTTCGTTACGCACGTTAAGTACTTCGTAGTTATCGATTGTATTGATGCTGTCACGCTTTACGCGCTGGCTTTCTATAACATTTGTAATCGGGATAGAGTAAACCTCTTTTCCGACACGGATCAAAAGACCCTGGATAATGGCCAATGTAAGCGGCAGTCTGATGCTGAATTTTGAACCCTTGTGGCGTTCGCTTGTAACGGTAATCGTACCCTTAAGCTTTTCCACCATAGTCTTAACAACATCCAAACCTACACCGCGGCCAGAAACATTGCTTATCTTGTCGCTTGTAGAGAATCCCGGAAGGAATATAAGGTTAAAGGCATCCTGGTCGGACATAACCTTATTGGGGCTAATAAGACCTTTTTTTATAGCCTTTTCGCGTACCTTTTCTACTTCTATACCCTGACCGTCGTCAATAATGTCTATTACGATAGTGTTGCCTTCGTTTGCGGCCTTAAGGATCAGCTTACCGGTCTCGTCCTTTCCGTGAGCCTTACGCTCTTCCGGAGTCTCTATACCGTGGTCTACGGAGTTGCGGACACAGTGCATGATCGGGTCAAGAAGGTCGTCTACAACAGTCTTGTCAAGTTCTGTGTCTTCACCTTCTATTACCAGGTTAACCTTGCGGCCAAGATCGCGGCTCAAGTCACGAACAACGCGCGGGAAGCGGTTGAATATTGTGCCAATCGGAACCATGCGGATCTTCATTACGCCTTCCTGGAGTTCGCTTGAAATGCGGCCCAAGTTCTGCGTAGTTGAGCGGTATTTGCTTGCCGTTAGCTTTATGTCGTTTTCAAAGGCATCAAAGATTGTGGACATTCCCTGGCAGATTTCGCTTATTCTCTGGCGGATTTCCTTCTGGGAAGCGCCAGCCTCTATCTGCTGGAGAATCTTTGGAATTTCTTCCATAATATGATGCTGCTTTTCCTTGTAGCTGGAGTTGAGCCCCTGGAGCATTACCTGCAAGTCTGCAAGGTGAAGTCCCAACTGGTTAAAGGCAGCCTTAGTAATAACTGTTTCGCTGACGAGGTTCATCAGGTTGTCTACGCGCTTACTGTCTACGCGGAGAATTGAACCGCTCTGGTTAACCGCATGGCCTGAGCCCTGGGTTGCAGTTTTCTTTGCCTGCTGAAGATTTGCCTGTGTTGCCGGTGCAGATGTTGAAACTTCCGCAGCCTGTTCTGGAACAGACTCTTCCTTTGTCTCTTCTTCCACCTGTGCCTCCGCAGAAGCTTCCACTGGAGCACTACCCGCAGCAGAAGAAGCAGAATCTGCTTCCATGCAATGAGCGTCTGCAGCAAGAGTAACGTCGTCCAAGAAAGCGGTGTCTTCCAAAGCTGAACCGTCAGATGCGGTTGCAACGTAATAAACTACCTGTGGGTGGAATTCATCTTCGTAAAGAGCCTCAAAGTCCGGGACAGTCTTAAGAACCGTACCGCAGTTCTTGAGGGCAGCAAATACCTGAATTCCTCCTACGCTGTTCATAGGATTTGATTCGTCAAAAGTAACGTTCACATACCAGAGCTTCTGTCCTTCCGGGCAAGCCTGTTTAAGTTCTGTAAATTCGCTGTCCGAAAGCGGCTTAACAGGAGGCATTCCGTTGTCTGCAGCGGGAGCGGTTGGCTTAGGAGCTGCTTTTGCTGCTGCAGGCTTTGGAGCTCCAACCATACCGGCCGGAACCTTTGCAGGAGCCTTTTTCTTCCCTGATTTCTGGGGAATAAAGGACTTTATCTTGTTAACAATCTCGGAAACGTCTTCCTGATACACGGAACCGCTGCTTCTTGCGTCAAGCATCGCCTTTATTGTATCCAAGGAAGAAAGGAGCGTGTCTACGATAGGCCCTGTTACCTGAACCGCATTGCTTCTAAGGGCATCAAGAAGGTCTTCCACGTCATGACAGAATGAAGAAAGTTCGGTCATCTCAACAGTGGCAGAACCACCCTTTAAGGTATGAGCCGCACGGAAAATTTCATCTATAGCATCATGATTTGAAGGGTCATTTTCTATAACAAGAATGTTGCTTTCCAAAGTCTCGTACTGCTGCTCAGCTTCAGAAAAGAAATCTTTGAGAAGTTCCTCGTTATTCGCGTCAAGATAATCACTCATATTATCTATTTTAACCTCTTCCAAACATAAGTCAAGTCAAAACGACTGATTTTTGCAACTTTTTTAATCTTAATTTATTATACCTTAGTTTTAAAAAAAATTCCAGATAAAATGTAAAAAAATTAAAGGAAATCGGATTCGGGCGCAGGGCAAGCACACAAAACTGAATTCCTCTTTTATTCGCGTTTTAAAATACCGATAAATCAGGAAATGAGTGGGCGTATTTTTTTAGGCCTCATATTTCTTTCTTGGAGTTCCTAATGAAAAAGAAATTTATTCTATTATATTCAGCAATATTTTTATGCACAAGCCTTTTTGCAATCGAAGATTCAACCTTTAGCGGCTACATAGGGCTTTTGGCGGAGGCACCTGCAAAAAAAGAGCTATATTCACAGGGATTTGCAGCAGGACAGCTTGATTTTGGCGGAAAAATCTTCATCAGAGGCGAAATTCAGCTGGAAACAGGCGACCTTCTGGAAACAAGCCCCCTAAGAAGAAAAGAAGACCTTAACACGGTGCTAAACCTTAACGAACTTTCCGCAACCTACAAGTACAACCACACCGCTTCCACCCACTTCTTTAGCGCATACCTCGGAAACTTTGAACCGGCTGGCTCAGACATATTCCTCCAGAGGCAGTTCGGAATCCAAAGCATAGCATCCCCCCTTACGGAAACCTACAAGGGACTTGTAAGCGCACCATTTAACGAACAGTACGGAGCAGGCCTTGCCTATACCGTAAAATTTGCATCCCCCCTGGCAGCGGGCATATACATGACGCTCAACCGGGACGACACCACAGGCATAGACTCAAAGGCTTTGTGGACAAACCTCCGCTTTGCAGGATCTTACCCCTACGTTACTTTTGACATAAGGGGAGGCGTAAACTGTCCTTTGCAAAAGGAATCCGAATCCGGCGACAAGGTTATCTTCCTTGCAAAATACCTTCTTATAGACGGCGGCGCAGAGCTCTTAATCGGAAACCGCTACACAACGTCTCTCTTTTTGCAGGGAGGAGTTAAAAACATAAAGATTTCCCCAGACAAACCAAGCGAAAACGACATAGACAAGGGCCTTGCCTACCTGCTTGCAGAACTTAGGATGGTCTTTCCCCACATGCAGCTGAACGGAACACTCTTTGGCATTCCAGATGAATACCTTAGCGAAATGATTTTCTTCCACCACCAGGCTATAGAAGCTGCGGAAGTGGAAGCCACATGGGAAAGAAGGAGCAATGACTCTGCCGCAACGCTTGGATTTGATGCAAACCTCTTTACCGAAAGCATTTACGTTGGAGAGAGACCGTTAACAGCAGGCGCCCACTTTACGGTAACAACCCCTGGCTGGGGAATTTTTGACGCACTGGAAGACAAAAAGGAATTTGTCAAATGCGACAAGACAATGGTGCTTTCTCCATACATAAGCCTTCCCCTTCTCTCTGGAAAGCTTACCGGAATTGCATCGGTCAACCTCACAGGGCTAAACGACTCCGACAAAAAGAAAAACGAAGCATTCCGCTTTATGCTGGGCTACAAGACACAACTGTAGTAATTTTCTTCTTTCTCTGGAGCGGCCTTAATGGTCAAACTGTTCCCGGCACTACGTGACCGGGAAATGGCAATTTTTACCCGCTTTGCAGGGTTCCGGCTTTCGCCTCCATTGCCTATGGCAACCCGCTTGCGCGGGCCCTTCCAATCGGGGCTAGGAAGTATAGGTTTTCGCTTTTACCTTCTGTTCTATAGAAACAGACCTGAGTGTGCCGGTAAAGACAGGACCTGCCGCTTTTTCAGAAACAGACTTCTTACCGCCAGCCCCAGAAGAAGCTTTATTCTTCTTGCCGCTAGACCTGCTTTCAATAAAAGCTGCACATACACCGAGGGCTGGAGCTAAAGCCAAAAACGCCAAGATTACATGCTTCATGTAGCCAGCAGTTTCTTCATTTGCTTTTACCACGGAAGCTTCCACCGCTGCACCTTCCACACTTGCACCGCCCTGCAAAGGCCTGTCTTCTTTTCCAATAAGGATAAGCGCAACCGCACATGAAAACCAGAATACCATTGCAAAAACCTTTATTCTTATGCTCATTTTCCAGCCTCCTTCCTCTTGTCAAAAAAGTGGGGAACTGGTCTTGAACATGCAAGATTGTGCACCTTTACCTTTGACGCAATCGAAGCAAAAATTACGATGATGTTTATTATAGTCGCCACATACCCGGGCATGACACTTTCTTCCCCGGCACCTTTTACGATTATATAGGCAATCACAAGTGCTATTATTAGCTTTACCTGTGTAAAATCAATCTTTTTCTTCTTTTTATCGGAGTTTCCTGACTGCAAAGACCTGTAGCCCTTGTCATCCACACGGTTTATCTCGTTGTCAAGCTTTTTAAGGTAAACCCTTCTGTCCAGAAAGACTTCGCCAAGAGCAGCAAGCAGGGTATAAAGCCAGAAGACATTTGCATTTTTGGGGTTTGCAAAGTCATAGTGAAATACAGGTCCAAAAAGAAGCTCCAGGATAAGGAAAAATGGTATTGCGGCGACCAAGGACCAGAAAAGGTACTTCTTTACGTCTACTGGAATAGCGGCAAAAACCTTGCCTGTAAAGCCGTTTATTACCGAATAGAAAACCCGCTTTTGGTTCTTGTAGGTTAAAAACCACACCGGCAGCATTGCAAGCTTTGAATCCACGTCGCAATAGTCGTCCGGGGTCTGGTAAATATCCGGATCGGTAAAAAACTTTGCAGACTTTCCGTATTTTACATCTATGTGAATTGCCTCTTTTTCCTTTACCTTATCCTGTATTTTGCCAGCTACGGCAGTCAAGCCCTTTGCACATGCATCGTCTGTATAGGTTTCGCTCCTTACATCCGCAACGTCTGCATAGGAACCGGCCATTAAAGCCCCCTTAAAAGGCTTTAGGGAAGCAACGGGAAAGTCCTTTATCTCTTCACTGATTCTGTCGTCCAGGTTTGAAGAAGCATCAAAAATCATGCCGTCAACGCTGCCGTTTATCTTTGCAGTGGCAGTGTAGCGCACAAGGCCAGTATCATGCCTCTGCCTAAATTCGGCATCTTTTTCCGTGTAATCAACCGTCGTCTTAAATTTTACGTCTGCATCAGGCTTGAACTTTTGGCTGTAGACCCAGAAGGGAATGTAAAAGTTCTTAAGGTTGCTCTCCGCACTTTCTGCATTCATGTATTTGGGAAGGAAATAGCACTTTTTTAGCTCTTCCTTGTAAAGCTCAATGCATTTTTCCTTGGTAATGTTAAAAGGCACAATGTAGGACGGCTTTTGAATCCTTGCAAGGCGGCTTTGCAGAGTTACAAAGGTTCCGCAGTATGAGCAGTATTCAACCGCATCCAAATCAGTAGCAAAGACTTCCGCACCACAATTGGGGCAGGTGAATATCTTTGCCTCCATTGATTCACCGTTAAAGCCAAGCCCTTCATCGGCAGGCTTTACTTCTTCTATGCTGTCTGAGTCAAATTCGCTATTGCAGTAATCACAGACAAGCTTTTGTTTTTGTATGTCAAACCGGAGCGTACCTCCGCAGCTAGGACATCTGTTCGCCATACGAACCTCCTAGCCTAAATGTTAACGCAGAAAAGGCGGGCTTTCAAGTTTGAGTGCATCTTTAAGAGGGTACTCGAAATAAAACCTACGCCCGATTGGAAGGGCCCGCGCAAGCGGGTTGCCAAGGGCAATGGAGCGATAGCGGAACCCTGCAAAGCGGGGAATTGCATGGATTTGACCGGACACGGAGTGCCGGGCACAGTTTTACACGGGGCACTCCGTCCAGAAAAAGAAGAACTAAAGCTTGAATTTTGAAAGGCGGGAACAGGCTTCTTCTACGTCCTCGCGGTGTCCAAAGCAGCTGAACCTAAGATAGCTTTCGCCGGCAGGTCCAAATCCGCTTCCTGGAGTTGTTACTACGCGGCATTCGTCCAAGATTCTGTCAAAGATGTCCCAGCTCTTCCATCCGGGGAAGTGTACCCAAAGATAGGGGGAGTCGCCGGTGTAGTAAACCTTTACGCCAGCATCCGCAAAGTTCTTGCCGGTAAGTGCCTCTTTCATAAGCTTTGCGTTTCCGAGGTAGTAGTCAACCAAAGCGGTTGTTTCCTTGATTCCCTCTTCGTCCAGTGCCGCAAGTCCGCCGTGCTGTGCGATGTTGCTTGCTCCGTTGAACAAAGTTGTCATTACGCGGTTCCAGTCGTTTATTACGCTGCTTCCGTCTGCAAACTTAATGTCCTTTGGCACTACAGACCAGCCAAGACGTACTCCGGTAAAGCCTGCAAGCTTGGAGAAAGAGTTGATTTCTATTGCACACTTTCTTGCGCCTTCTATTTCGTAGATTGTGCGCGGAAGGTTCTTGTCGCGGATGAATGCGTAGTATGCGCTGTCGTAGATGATTATGCAGCCGTTTGCAAGTGCATAGTCAACGAGCTTTTTAAGCTGCTCCCTTGTGCTTGCCGCTCCGGTAGGATTGTTTGGGCTGCAGAAATAGATAAGTGTTCCGCTCTTTATTACGTTAAGGTCCGGGAAGAATGAATTTTCTGCTGTACATGGAAGGTATGTTACTCCCTTGTAGCCAGAACCGTCTGCGTTTGCAGCTCCAGCGGCTCCGGTAATAACGCTTCCGTCAACGTAAACTGGGTATGCCGGGTCCTGGACAGCAATCGGTGTGTCGCGTCCAAAAAGCGTCTGGATTCTTGCAATGTCGCACTTTGCACCGTCGGAAATAAAAATCTCGTCTGCGTCTGCCATGCCGGAATAAAGAACAGATGCAATCTTTGAGCGGAGCTGGGTAAGTCCCTGTTCGTCTCCGTAGCCAGAATATCCTTCCTTTGTGCCAAGAGAAGCTGCATAGTCTGCCATAGCCTTGCAGATGTGCGGAGAAAGAGGCTCCGTTGTATTGCCTATGCCAAGGCTTATTATTTTAGCATCCGGGTGTGCGGCCTGGTAAGCCTTTCTTCTTTTTGCCACTTCAGGAAAAAGATAACCCGCCGTTAAATTTGCAAAACCTTCATTTCTCTTTATCATAATAAGCCCCTTAAAATACAAAAAATACAAAGTATGAGTTAACTATAGTGAACCAAAAAATAAAAGTCAACACAATGCGTAAGGAAAAAAGGTAAGGAAAAATGGCAAGGAAAAGTTTCCCGCTTAAAGTTTGCCTGTTTAGCGTAACCGGGATGCCCCTCCCCTTACTTAGCAAGACGGCATCATAAAAGTAAACTCTGCGTACTTGCCCTCTTCGCTCCTAACAGAAATCTTTCCCCTGTGACTGTCCGCGATAGACTTTGCAATGGTAAGCCCAAGACCGTATCCGCCGGTTGAACGAGCACGTGAAGAATCCGCCCTGTAAAAGCGGTTGAATATCTGTGGAATATCCTTCTCCGCAATACCGCGCCCCGTGTTGTAGACAGTAAGCAAGCACTTCTTACCCTCTGCCCTTACGGAAATCTTAATAACAGCCCCTGCATCGGAATTCTTAATGGCATTGTCTATAAGGATAATGGCAACCTGCTTAATGTGGGTCTCATCGCCAACAACCCAAAGAGGCTCCTCGGGAACAGAAATATCCATAGACTTACCCTGCTCCATAGCAACGCTCTCAAAAGGAAGTGCCGCCCCCTCAACCGCATTTGCAAAGTCAAACTTCATCATGCAAAGATTGTTCCTGTCCGCATCGTTCTTGGCAAGATAAAGCAGGTTCTTAACAAGCTCCGCCATACGGCTGTTTTCCGTCTTAATGTAGCCCAACCACTTGTTACCGGGAATCTCCTGCTCAACAACGTCAATGTTTGCACCAATAACCGCAATCGGAGTCTTAAGCTCGTGGCTCGCATCAGCAATAAAATTCCGCTGCCTAAGAAAAGCCTCCTCAACCGGCTCCACCGCGATACGGGAAAAATTCCAAACGATAACAAAAGCAAGAAGCAGCATAAAGACAAGACCGGTAACAGTCCCAACAAAAAGATGCTTCTCCTGAGTGTATTCCATAGAACGGTCTGCAACCACAAAAAGGTAGCCGTAGGGAGCATCGTCTATGCGGAACAAAAAGTCCTTGTACCGCCCCTCCCGCTTACCGGAAGCAAAAGCCGCAGAAACAATCTCGTAAGCCTGGGCATTAAGCTCGTCCGAACCAAAGGGGGAAATCGTCTTCATAACCCTGCCAGAAGAATCCAAGCGGGCGCTGTAAAAGTCACGGAGCACAAGAAATGTTGGCCTAAAAACAAAAATGCGCTCAAGAAAGCGGTTAACAGGAGACTGCATCTGCTTAAGCTTCATCTTCTCCGCTTCCTTGTACTGCCAAACCAAAAACTCGTTGCCCCGGCCGGAATGAATGTCGGAAACAGGAGCCGCAAGGCCGTAGCCGTTATTCTCCGCAATAGTGCTAAGAAAATAGTTGGCATTCTGCAGGTTGGAAGAAGCAAGATACACGTTTATTGAACTCATGGAAATAAGGCATATCACAAACACCACAAAAAGCATGGTAAGACAAAACCTTAGCCTTAAATTGAGAAAAACATCTGCCTTCTTCGCCTGCTTCTTAGCAATATCAGCTGCATTAGCAAGACCTGAATCCTGCTCGCGGAACTTGCCCTTGTCCCGCTCCTGTCCAGAATCACTTTCCTTCTTCAAGTGAATAACCTATTCCTCTGGCAGTACGGATTACAGTCTGAACCTTTAGGTAGTCCATCTTCTTGCGGATAAAGGAAATATAAACCTCTACATTGTTGTATTCAGCATCGCTGTCTCCGCCCCAGATCTTCTCTATAATGCGCTCCTTCTTGATAACCTGGTGAGGTGCCTCAAACAAAAGCTCTATAATCTGGAATTCCTTAAGGGAAAGCTTAACGGAAGCACCGCCAACCTTCTGAAGCTCACACTTGTTCTTGTCCAGAGTAAGGTCGCCAAAAGTAAGAGTGTCTTCCTTAACCTCTCCCTTGCGCCTGGTAAGAGCCCTAACGCGTGCCAAAAGCTCGTCCGTGCTAAAGGGCTTTGTCATGTAGTCATCCGCGCCGCAGTCAAGACCCTTAACCTTGTCGGAAATTTCATCCTTTGCAGAAAGAAAAAGAACCGGAACGTCATTCTTCTCCTCGCGAAGAGTGCGCAGAATCGTAATACCGTCCATTCCGGGAAGCATTATGTCCAGAACAATGGCATCGTAAATACCGCTCTGAGCGTACTTCAAACCTTCCGGCCCAGTGTACACGGCGTCAACGCAATACTTATTCTTCTGAAAAATCTCAACCAAAGCCTGTGAAAGGCGGACCTCGTCTTCTACTAAAAGTATTCTCATACCTCTATATTATACAAATTTGGAAAAAAGAATTCTTAAAAAATTATAATTTTTTGTTATATTCAACTTTTTTCCTTAAGTTTCTTAAAGAAATTTCATTCTGGACGATAATTTAGACCGCTCTACCATTTTATTTCTGGCTAATTCGACATCTTGCCACTTTTTTTACGGGCTTTCCAGGGTTCCGCCCTCCGGGCTCCATTGCTCCGCAACCAGCCTTGCGTCTGGCCCTTCCAATCCCGCGTAGGATTCTTCAGCCCCTTCAACCGTCAACTTGAAAAAGCCCCTTACATAAACTAAAATAAGCTATGCCCAGCCCCAACCCCCAAATCACATACGCCGTCTCCCTGCACCCCACAAAAGAAGCGGAAGAAACAATCTCCACCGCAGTAAAAGCATTGGCAGACCTAACAGGAGACAGCTTCATAGTAAAAAGCCGCATACCACCCCACATAACAATCGGAGCTTTCCACGGAACAAAAGAAAAAGAAGCAAGGCTAATCCAGCTTGTAGAAGATTTCTGCAAAGGGCAAAAGCCTGGAACAATCCAATTCACCGCAATAGGAGACTTCAGGCAAAAAGTCATCTTCCTAAAAGCTCAAAAAGACAGCTTCCTTACAAAAATGAATTCAGAACTGCACACCCTTCTTTTAAATGAATTCGAAAGGGCAGAAAACGGCTACTACCTCCCCCAAGTATGGATTC
>JAGACC010000092.1 GCA_017614295.1 Treponema sp. | reverse complement strand
CCACGCGGAACTGAATGTCTGCGTTTGCTCCCATGCCGTAGTCAAAGACCCTTCTGTATTCGCCGTCAGAAGTCTTGTAACTGCCAACGGAATTAAGTGCGTAGTAGTCCACTCCAACCAAAAATGCCCAGTTAAGGTTTGCCTCCCAGCTGAATTTCCAGCTTCCAGCAGGAATTGACTGTGCAAGGCTAAGGCCAAGGGCGTTGTTGTTAAAGTTAAAGCAGGGGGACTGAGCGTAATGGTAGTGCAGCTTAACCGCAAGCGTAGTCCCGTAGTCCTCCAAGGGCACAATTCCCCAGGACCAGACAGGCGCATTTCCAAAAAGAACTGCGTAATAGTCCCTGTCACGTTCCAGAGCCGCAAATCCGTAAAAGTCAAACTGGTCAAAAGGCTCTTTTGTAAAGTGGTAGTATGGGGAGCCGTAGACAAGGTTAAGGCCAACAATAGCCTTTCCGCTTACCCCGCTAGAATCCGTTCCAATAAGAGGGTCTTCCGTGTGGACGGTATTTTCACCGCTTGCCGCTCCCACAAAAAAAGAAAGCTCCGTAAGTTCACCGTCGGGTCTCTTTAGCTTTTTTCCCGTCAAAAGCTGATTGACCGCTGCGGCAGGGCTTACAATCCAGGAAAGGTAAGGAAGGTAGTCGTCGGTTATAAAATACATGCGGTGCAGCGATTCCCCCAAGAAAGATGCCGGTATGGTGGTCATAATCTCGTCGTGGACGGAAGGCGGATCTGTTTCAAAGAGGAGTTCCCAGAGTGTGCTGCCGTAAATGGTAAATGCAAGAGACTGCCAGTAGTTAAAGCCTGTGGAGCGTGCCATGGAAAAATAGACAGAGCCCTGGTAGGGGTGGCCAATCTGGTTTGTAGAAAAAGGATCGTAGTCCCAGAACCATTTGGAAGTAAGGTTCTTCTTCATGGTGCTCCAGTTAACCTGTGCGTAGTCTTCCTTAAGTATGCGGCGGTCCCACTGGTTAAGGCCTATGCTAAAGAGGGTAATCTCGGAAAAAGAAAGAATGCCGGAAGCAAGGCTTGGTTCTGCAAAAACAATATCTTCCCCGGACTTTTTTTCCTTCTTCTGCGAAGCATTGTCCTGTTCTGCAGAAGGTTCACTTTCCACAGCGCTTTGGGCAAAGGACAGGGGCGAGGCAAAAGAAATCAATATAAAAACAAGGCACAAGCGGCACAAAAGAAACTTTTTATCCATATTATACATTCCAAATAGACTAAATTTCGAATTTTACGCAAACCTGTCATTACCGGACTTGATCCGGTAATCTCTCAAAGCAGATTATCGTGTCGAGCCCGGTAATGACATATTTATTGCCAAAAACTAAAAATTTAATCAAATAGAACACAACTATAGAATTTTTGGCATGAAAATTCAATAGATGGTAAAATCCAAATGGACGGCTACACCTTGCTACTTGCCAACAAGATAAAAGTCCCCGGATGAATTTTAGCGTAGCAAGCACGCAGGGATATGGGGTAAAAATTGCTTCCGTGCAGGTTTTACCCCGCAAGAAAAAATATAAAAATACTATTGACAGTAACAATTAAAAATGGTATTGTTACTACATAAAGTAACATAAAAGGAGCCTCCCATGGAACAAAATAAAACAGACACTTCTTCGGACAAGGGATTTTTTGACCGCTTTGGTGGAAAATACGTTGCGGAAGTTTTAAGCCGCCCGCTGGAAGAACTGGAAGAAGCCTTTAAAGCTTGCATGAATGACAAATCTTTCCTTGAAGAACTTGAGGTAATCCGCCGCGATTATATAGGAAGGGAAACTCCGCTTTACTTTGCGCCAACTGCAACAAAGCTTCTTGGTGGAGCCAAGATTTACATAAAGATGGAAGGCCTTGCAAATACAGGTGCCCACAAGATAAACAACGCAATCGGTCAGTGCCTTCTTGCTAAGCGCATGGGCAAAAAAAGAATCATTGCGGAAACAGGAGCAGGCCAGCACGGACTTGCAACCGCCGCCGCCTGTGCAAAGCTTGGTCTTGAATGCACAATCTACATGGGAGAAGTAGACGTACGCCGTCAGCAGCCAAACGTTGCAGCAATGGAACTTTACGGGGCAAAGGTTCACGCGGTAACAAGCGGAAGCCGTACGCTAAAAGATGCAGTAAACGAAGCCATGCGTGACTGGGCAGCAAACCCGGATTCAACCCATTACGTCTTGGGTTCAGCATTGGGACCCGCCCCCTTCCCGGACATTGTACGCACCTTCCAAAGCGTAATTGGCCAAGAGGTAAAAAAGCAGTGTGCAGAGCGCGGAATAAAAATAGGAGCAATGGTTGCATGCTGTGGCGGAGGAAGCAATTCAATCGGATTCTTTGAACCATTCATAAACACAAGCACAAAAGACGGAGGCCCCCGACTTATCGCAGTAGAAGCAGGTGGCATTGGCCCCGGCATTGGTGAAAACGCAAGCCGCATGACGGGCAATGCTTCCCGCGAAGGAATCATGCAAGGCTACAAAAGCCGTTTCCTTCTGGACGAAGACGGACAGTCCCTTCCTACAAGAAGCATTAGCGCAGGAATTGACTACTGCGGAATAGGACCACAGCTTGCAGCCCTTGGAGCTTCCGGCCGTGTGGAATTTACAAGCGCGCTGGACAAGGAAGCACTGGATGCCGTTAGCTTCTTTGCAAAAAACGAAGGAGTTCTTTTCGCATTGGAAAGTTCCCACGCAGGAGCCGCAGCCATAAAGCTTGCAAAAGAAATCCCAAGTGACCAGGCAATCGTAATCAACATGAGCGGCCGCGGAGACAAGGATGTATTCATAACAAGCCCAGTCTTCCGTCCAAAAGAATGGATAAACTTCCTTCACGCAGAAATAGAGCGTCTTGAAAACGCAAAGGACATTCACGAAGCAAAATCAATGGCCCAGGAATAAAGGCCTTGCAAGCGTAAAACACACAGGAGAACATCATGGAAAAAATAAAACTTATGGCACATCTGGTTGCAGGCTACCCCACCGACGAAATTTCCTTGGAAGTGGCACGTGCTCTAGTCCAAGGCGGAGCAGACATACTTGAAATACAGCTGCCCTTCTCCGACCCAAGCGCAGACGGTCCTGCAATACAGACGGCATGCACAGAGGTTCTTTCCCGCAAGTACAAAACAAAAGACGGTCTTGCCTTTATTGCAAAGATACACAAGCTCTTCCCCAAGGTTTCAATCTACCTTATGAGCTACGGTTCCCTTGTCTACACCCCGGGAGTGGAAAACTTCTGCAAAGCGGCGGCGTCATCCGGCGTTAAGGGCATGATAATCCCAGACTTTCCCTTCGACAACGATGAGGGTCTTACCAAAGCCTGCAAAAAAAACGGCATGGAAAACATTCCGGTTGCAGCACCAAGCATGAGCAGTGACCGCTTAAAAAAGATGGCTTCTGCAGGATTTAAATACATCTACGCGGCCTTGCGAACAGGAATTACAGGAAGCGACACAAATATAAGCGAAGACACAATAAACTTTATAAAGCAGGTGGCAGCGGGCGGCTCCAAAGTCTACGGCGGATTCGGAATCTCCAGCGGCGAACAGTCAAAGCTACTGGCCCCCTACGTAGAAGCCGTCGTAGCAGGAAGCGTCTTCGTCCGCACAATAAGCGCAAACTCCCCCGACAAAAACGCCGTCTTTGCAAAAGTAAAAGCAAAAACCAAAGAACTAACAGCCCAAGCTTAATTAAATTACAAGGGGGGAAGTCGGTAGATTGCAAAGTCAAGTGCAACAATAGACTTCAATCGGTGTCTTCAACCCCAAACATTTTCTGGGACGGTTATTTAGAAGTGATACTACGGCTTCCAAATAATCGTCATCCAAATTCCTAAAGTCCATGCCTCTTGGCAGGAAGAAGCGCAGGCTGTCATTAATATTTTCATTGGATCCCCGCTGCCAGGGGCTGTGGGGGTCAGCAAAATAGACCGAAGTCTTGAGCTTCTTCTCCAGT
>JAGACC010000091.1 GCA_017614295.1 Treponema sp. | reverse complement strand
TTACAAATTGAATGTGGTTAAGAAAATTTTCCTTTATGTTTTCCTGATTCCGTATCTGTGCCAATGCAAGCGAAAGCATTTCTTCCTCCCTTAATTTGCAAATTCTTTGTCTATGTATGCTATAAAATTTTTCTTAGATACTTCCTCTTTGTTGTTAGTGTACCATTCGTATGACTTTGCTAAACCTTCCTCTAAGCTAGTGGTTTTTGGAAGGAGTTCTTTTTGCAGTGTAACGTCAAGCATGTATCCATAGTCGTAGAAGGGAAAATAGTTTCTTTGTTCAATATTGCCTTCTACATTTTTTATGCTTAGTGGAGTGCCTGCAATGCTGTAGCATGCCTTTACCCAGTCAAGTGCGGAGATGCATTCTTCATTGCCAACATTTATAATGTGCTGCTGAACATTTCTTTCTATTATAACTTCTATTACTTTGCACAAGTCTTCTATATAAAAGAACTGTAGCTTTAGGGAACCGTCTTTTGGCATGTAAAAGGTGCGGGACTTTTGGGCGCATTCAAAAACAAAGGCTTCCCTGTATACATTGTTCATTGGTCCGTAAAGGTATGGCGGACGTATTATGTATGAATCCTTCTTTTGAGAAAGCAAATATTCTTCTGCAAGAATTTTGTTTGTGCCGTAGTCTCCCCAGATTTTATTCCTTCCGCTTTTGTAGCTTTCTTTAAATGGCAAGGGTAGTGTTTCCGGGTATACTGCGCTTGAACTTATGAATATGTATTTTTCTTTACCGCAAAGTTCCGGACTGCCAAAGGCATCTAGCAGGTTCTTAACATCTTTTTCTGAATAACTTGTGTCAATTACGATGTCAAAAGAATGTCCCTTTAGAGCAGAGCCAATATTGTTCCTGTCTGCCTGTATAAGCCTTGTATTTTCCGGCTGAGGGCGGGTGTTTCTGTTCAAGACAAAGACTTCAAAATCTTTCTTTGCAAAGTATTCTGCAATGTACTTGCTTACAAAAACCGTTCCTCCGGTAACAAGCATTTTCTTCATCAGTTCAATTCTCCGTATTTAATTCCTTTACCATAAAAACTTCCGCTTTATCGTTGTCGTTGTAGCGGTCTGTTTCCTTAAATCCAAGAGAGCTGTATAGCTTAAGTGCCCGTTCGTGTTGCCTCATTGAATCAAGATAGATTCTTGAATAGCCCTTCTTTTGCGCAAATTCAATTGCGGATTTTGCAAGACCAAAGCCAAGTTTTTTACCCTGGTATTCTTTTAGAAGGTACATTGTTTTTAGCTCACAGTCGCTTTTGTTCAGTTTTTTTATTGCAACCGTACCTATTACTTTGCCGCCGTCCTTAAGACAGAGAAAGCTTTCAAAATTATTTTCTATGTCCTTGTATATTTTATGCCGACCTTCTAGTTCAAAAACTTTTCCTGATTCTTCAAAAGCCTTTGTTAGGAATGCCAAGACTTCTTCTTTTATTTCCTTGGAGTAAGATACAGTCTCGTAGGGTGAAACTCTTTGTCCGCCAAATGCGTGTATTGAGCGTGTTCCGGCTTTTACCCTTCCGCCCTGCAAGCTGCCCTTTGGAATAAAAAGTTCGTCTCCTGCAAGAAGCTTGTGTTCAACTCCGTCTATCGTAACAATGTATTCGCCTTCTACGCATATCATGTATTCATCGTAGTCGTGCTTGTGCTCTTTTGAAATGCGGTCGGCTTTGTATGTCCAGAATGCCATCTGGCTTCCGTCTTTTGCGGTGTAGTAATAGCCTTCAATGTCCGGCGTGTTTTGCTGAGATGCGGGAATCTTGTTTTTTGCACTGAACATAAAATCAGGAAAAGTCATAGAAACTCCTTCTTAGCTTTTTTCTTTGTAAGCGTATCCAAAATTAATTGGCGGTGCTGTTACGGAAACATAAATAAATTCTCCGCCACCATCATTTAAAAGACCGTGGACGTCTTTGTCTGCAAACCTTGCTACGTCTCCTGCCTTAAATTCTTTTTCTTTGCCGTCTGCAAGAAGCAACTTTCCGCTTCCTTTTAAAGCATACCATATTTGTTCGGATGCGTCATGGGTGTGGCGCGGTTGGCTTGCTCCTGGAATAAGGTGAACTTCTGTAATGGTAACCCTTTTGCTTGTTGAATTTTCCGGATTCAAAAGCTGGCGGGAAACAACTCCAGGGTTTGACAAGTCTTTAATGTCTTTTGCAGATATAAATTCCATATTATCCTCCTTATTTTAGTATAATATTCATGCCTGCGTCGTTTTCGTTGAATCCAAGGCTCTTGTAAAGCGGATGTCCCATTTCCGTTGCGTCTAGGCTTATTTCTGTTACGCCCCTGCTCTTGGCTTCTTCTATTAAAAACTTAACCATAAGGCTTCCGACACCTCTTCTTCGGAATTCTTTTCTGGTGTATACATTCATAAGGTGAGCCCGCTTTCCCGTAGGGTGATCAAATGTTGGCATTAAATTCATATAGCTTAGCGTAGCGCAGCCTGCTATTTTGTCTCCCTCCGTTGCAAAGACCGTTGTTTGGTCTCCATTCAAAAAGTATTCGCGGGAACTTTCTACAAGTACTTTGTCAAAGGATGTGTTTTCTTCAAGACCGTTTACAACTCTTAGCATTTCAAGCCTAATGTCCATCAAGATTTCTATGTCGCTTGAATCTGTCTTCTTAACTTCCATCTTTAGCCTCCTGGTATAGCTTTAACAAAATGCTTGATTTTTTACTGACAATGGTATTATAGTTAATAAAATTATGTAAGAAAACCATAAAATTTACATAGTTTAATAACAATTTTCCATGTTAAAAGTAAGATTGTTATTAAATTAGGGGGTGCTTGTGGCAAGTAAGAAAAGGGGAATTATTGCAAAGCGTAAAGACGGATCGGAAATTGTAAAGTATGACGACCCTTCTTTTCCTTCCTATATTTTTGACGGATATCTTGTTGCCGGATGCAGCTGGGAGAGAGTTCCCCATTACCACGAAGACGTGGAGATTGTTAGCGTTAAGGGCGGAGAGATGGCCTACATGGTTGAAGGAACTTGCGTAAAGTTAAAGAAAGGCGACACAATCTTTGTAAACTCTGGATGCATACATTATTCACTTTCCACAACAAACCGCGTTGCCAGATACATAATTGCAATCCTTCATCCAAGCATTATCTGCTCTTCATTTGCAGTTGAACAAAAAGCGGTAAAGCCCATAATCTTAGACAAGATGGTTCCCTATGTTCATTTTAAGGCGGAAGATTTTGACGGACCTCTTATTTACCAGACTATTCTGGACATGGAAAGAGAGACGAATGGAAACGAGTTTTTGATTACAAAATATTTCTTTGAAGTCTGGGACATTATAATGCGCCGCTTTACAGACGCTTACAGGGTTCACATTCACAGGATAGAAGAAGGTTCCGGACACAATGCAAAGTTAAAATCTATGATGCTTTACATTGACGAGCACTACATGGACCGCATTACGCTTGAAAGCATTGCAAAAGCTGGAAGTGTTAGCCAAAGCCTTTGTAACCAAATATTCAACAAGCTAACGGAAAAATCTCCTGTTGAATATTTGATGTACTACCGCTGCCGAAAAGTTTCAGACCTGCTTTTGTCCAGCGATATGTCTATGTCCGAGATTGCGGAAGTGACAGGTTTTTCCGGAGCAAGCTACATGGCTGAAACGTTCAAGAAATATTTTAACCAGTCGCCCAGGGATTTTAGGAAGGCTCAGAAAAAGATCTGACCTGCATACCGCTGGACGTTCTTTGCATTCATTCCTAAGAAGATGCTTTTCCAAATCCGTTGAACCAGGCCCGCTCTTCAAAAGATTTTTTCTTTGGCTCTGTTGCTTCTCCTTCTGCAATGCCAACAGGAAGGAAGCAGACAAGTTCATAATCTTCCGGTACGCCAAGAATGTCTGCCATCTTTCTTCCTATTTTATCCTCATCGGTTATGTGGCCTTCGTACCAGCAGCTTTGGTAGCCAAGCTCTACAATTGCAAGAAGCATGTTTTCTATTGCGGCAGAATAATCTTGTGTTGCAAAGCAGCGGTCCCTGTATGCCGGAATACGCTTTGTTAAGACGCAAATCATAGAAGGGGCTGTTTCTGCAACGGAGGAAACAATCACTTCTTTTAATTTTTTTAGCAGTTCTGAATCATCTACGGCGATTAAGCTTGTTGTTTGCTTATTGCATCCAGATGGAGCTGCAAGACCTGCTTCCATAATTTTTACCAAATCGCTTTTGGGAACTTTTTGATCCTTATATTTTCCGCGGTAACTTCTTCTGTTATTTATAAGTTTTAGCATTTCTATTTTTTCCCATTCACTCCTTTCTATACAATAGCATGTTTCTCCGACGGCTTCTTTTCCTTCTCGTCTAAAGCGCTCAACGTTGTCTGTTTTGTACATGCGGGATTTTTCCAGTACGCGTCCAGATTTTGCGTTTGCGTTTCGGTGGTAGGCTTCTAGCTTAGCAAAGCTTGTGTTGCGGAAAGTAAAGTCGACAAGGGCAGAAAGCGCTTCTCCTGCATATCCCTTTCCCCAGAAGGGTTCTCCAATGCAGTATTCAATTTCTGCCGTAGCGCAATCAGAATATACTCTGCAAAAAGCAATTTGACCAATATTCTGTCCGCTTGCTTTTTCTACGATTGCCCAGCGGTAAAAATCTTGGTTCTCATAAGAGTCTAGGTATTTTTTTAATAGGCCTTTTACATCTTCCTCTGTCGGGTAAACTGGTTCTCCGTATTCGCATTGTATCTTTGGATTGGAAGCCCAGTTTTTATGCATGTCAAAAGAATCTTTTTCTTCAAAGCGGCGGCAAATCAACCTTTTGCTTTCAAAAGTTTTTGTTCCTGTGTGAATCATTTTTTATAGTATATCAAAAAAATGTTTTGCAATACAAGAACTAAAAACCATTGTCCATGGAAATCAATTTTCAAAATTTACTCTTATGCAAAGCACCTGGAAATCAGTTTTGGGGTGGAGCGGTAAGGAAAAGACGGCTGAAAACACGCATTGGAGCGGTGCGGGACTGAAAACAACTATCTTCTAACGCCCAAGGAGACTTTAATAAAAAATCCGCGACACCGCGGGTTTATCAGACGGATTTGACTGGACGCGCAACCCCAAAACTGATTTCCTTGTTGTTGACTCTTGACCCGATAATCGTTTTATCGTAACTTAATACAGTGCACCGTTTTTGCAAAAATGAATTCAATGTGATAGGGAGACAAAATGCAGCTTGGTCTTAAGAGGGGAGATGTTTCTGTTCAAGAGTATAATCCGGAATGGGAAGCTTTTGCCAAGAAGATAATAAAAGACTTAAAAGAAATTCTTTCCGACCTTGCAGTAGACATTCAGCACGTTGG
>JAGACC010000012.1 GCA_017614295.1 Treponema sp. | reverse complement strand
GTAGCGGTGCTCATAAGAATGAAGAAGGTAAAAGGCATCCTTTTTGAACTCTCCGCTTTTTAGCGATATTGTCTTTGGAACCCATTGCCTTTCAAAAGTCTTTAAAGAACCGGCATCCATCATCTTTAGGTCCTGCACAATCTTTACGTCCGTCAAATCAAACCTGGCTGTCTTTTCCCAATATTCAGACCTATCCGAATTGTACTTGGTTATTTGTAGCTCAAGGTATGAGGCATATTCTATCTTCCTTTCCTTCCCAGAATTAATTATAAGCTTTACCATGTCTTTGGTAGAAAAATCCGAAGTAATTCCTGTAGACAAGCACCATGAAAGTTCACTTCCGTCCGCAGAAAAACTTGCAATTTCCGTAAAATAGTTGTCGTCGCTAAAGAAAGGTCTTTTTATATTCCAGCTAAAAGAAAAGTCATCATTAAATTTTGGCTTTGCAGAAAGGCTTTCCTTGTGAACCACCTTTTCTTTTTCCTTTTGCAAAGATTTTGCCGCTTTTTCGTAACGGGAAAAATAAGAGTCCTCAAAAGTTGCATATCCCCCAAAGGACACGGTCGTATTCAATGCGCTTGCAAGAAGAATGTAAAAGTCCTTCCGCAAGATAGGCTTTTCGGCATTCTCTTCACTCTTTGTCAAAATAAGTTTTCTCTCAAAGGCCCTTTCGTAAGTTTCGATCCGTTTTGTAAAGCCTATTTCTTCAGGCTCGTCAACACAGCTATAAGTGTTCCCAATAAAGCGGGTAACGTATTTTAAGGCATCGTATTCTGTAAGCGGAGAATTAAGGGAAAGAGAAAAAAGTTCTTCTTGCGTAAGAAGAGGTCTTTTAACAGCATAAAAAAGAGAGAGCAAAAAAGTTTTTTCTTCCTCGCTAAATTTATTGTCCAAAGGGGAAAGACTGTCTATCAAATACCAATTCTCTGCACCCTTACCGGAGGGGTCAATGCCATGCGCCCTTAAAAGAGTCCTTAGCGCTTCTCCTACAGAAAGTCCACCTTCCCTTTTTAAATCCTCCTCCGAAACTATCTTAAACTTTGCCAAATCCAAAACTCTTCCGCAGTCAGAAAAAAAAGATTTTTTCTCCTGGGAAAAGATAAAAGCAAGCGGAATCAAAAGAACAATAAGCAAAATCAAATAGCGGACATTCTTCTTTACAAAAAGGCATTCAAGTTTTTTCATAAAATAAAGTTTAGCACAATTTATTTTTACACTCAACACTGGCAATAGACCTGTTCGGGAACAGTGTTCCCTCACAGGTTGCGAGTTTAAAATCGCTAAAATAGCGCGATTTTAAACATCGCATTTCAAGGTAACCTGTTCTGAAACTGAAGTTTCCGAACAGGTTTAATTCAAACCCAAACGCTATCGCGGAAAGAAGTTTTGTGCTATACTTAGCGCAAGGAGTTAAACGTGGCTATGAACGAAAACAGAATTAAGCGCAATGACCTGCTTGCACAAAAGGTCATAAAAGGATTGGAATCTCGCGGCATGGCGGGCTACTACACCCATTCAAAAGAAGAGGCACTTTCACTTGCACTTTCAATGATTCCACAGGGGGCAACTGTTTCCAAAGGCGGTTCCATGAGCGTAAAAGAAATAGGTCTTTCTGCGGCACTTGCGGAAGGAAACTACAAGTTTACGGACAGGGACAACCGTGGGCCAGATGCAGAAGACCCAAGAACTGCTGCCCTAAAAGCTTACGATGCAGACGTATATCTTTGCAGCGCAAATGCGGTAACAGAAGACGGCGTGCTTGTTAACATAGACGGAAATGCAAACAGAGTCTCTGCCTTGGCATTCGGTCCAAAAAAAGTAATTCTTATCGTAGGCATGAACAAAATTGCTCCAGACGTAGACAGCGCATTAAAAAGAGCAAGAAACGAAGCAGCACCAATAAACACCCAGCGCTTTGGACTTAACACACCCTGCTGCAAAACAGGCTCCTGCATGAACTGCAAAAGTCCAGACACAATCTTCTGCCAGTTTTTAATCACCCGCTATTCAAGGCACCCCGGACGCATACACGTAATTCTTGTAAACGACTCGCTCGGTTTCTAAAGGGATTAAAATTACAAAAGCTTTTCGTATTCACAAACCGGAACAGGCTTACTGTAATAATATCCCTGAATAGTCTCGCAGCCAAGGGAGCGCAACCTTTCAACCTGGGTCTTACTCTCCGCTCCTTCTGCAAGGCAGTGAAAGCGTAGGTCTTTTGCCATCATGATTATGTGACGCAAAAGAGTTACGTCTTTTGAATCCTCCGCCTTAGATTCAAGCTTGTCTACAAAACTCTTGTCTATCTTTAAAGTGTCTACCGGCATGTCTGCAAGCAAAGAAAGGGAAGAATATCCTGTTCCAAAGTCATCAATAGAAATGTTAAAGCCAGCCTTCTTTAGCTTATTCAAAAGCGCAAGCATATAATCCTTGTCTTCGTAGGTAGCGCTTTCCGTAAGTTCAAAGTCAACAAGAGAATGTTCCACCCCGTATGAATCCACCACGTTGCAAAGGTATTCAAGAAGGTTGGGATTTTCCAGATGCTTTCTGGAAAGATTCACAGACACAGGCTTAACGTTGCGTCCTTCCTTCTTCCAGCGGCTTAAGCATTCGCAAACCTTATGAAGAACAACGTCGTCCACTTTACCAATAAGTCCTATGCGCTCAAAAAAAGGAACAAAACGGCTTGGCGGCAAAAGCTGAACTCCCTTAAAATTCCACCGCACAAGAGCTTCCGCACCCTTAAGCTCTTCCTTGGCAAGATCGTACTTGGGCTGCATGTAAACAAGAAACTCATCGTTTGCAATAGCCGTGTCCAGATAAGCGCGTATTTGGTCTGCCCAAAAAAGATCGTCATACATCTTATCCGTATAAAAAAGAATCTCGTTCTTGTTGATTTTGTTTCCAAGAGACTTTGCAAGTTTAGCCGCATCCGCAACGCGTTCATCCATAAGCATTGTAGCCCTCATTGGAACAACCCCGCAGCGGAAAAATATCTGGTACTTGGAATCCACATCCAAAGGGGAAAGGCTTTCAAAGAGTTCTGTAAACTTTCGCCTTATTTCATCCTCTTCCATGTCGCGGAAAAGAACTGCAAAGTTATCGTTGTCGCACCTTGCACTCTCATAAATCCAGTCCTGCTCCTTAAGCACCTTTGAAATTTTAATAAGATACTGGTTTGCAACAAGGTGGCTAAAAAGCTCGTTTATCATGCGGAAACTTTTTACGTCAAAAATGGCAAAGCAAAAATCATCAATCTTTGGAGTAACATGCTCAAACAAAAAGTGCCTTATGTACCTCCAGTTCCTTGCCCCGGTGTAATTGTCATAAAAAGCAATGTCGTAAAGCTGCTCCTTCGTAACTTCAGAAAGATCTTCCTGCCTTACCATCTCTATCTTGCCGGAATCTGCGCATTCAAAATACATGCGGATTTTATCGTTGCTGTAAAAAATCTGCCTAACGGAAGGTTCCTCTACAATCTTTGCATTCATCCACTTTCTGTAGCCGGTGTCCGTGCGCAAAACTGTATCTATAACTTCATCAATAACCTTGTCGCTCAAAGCATCAACTTCAAAAACCGCGGCCTCAACCACATAAACTCCGGGAAGACGGATAGACTCAAGCCCCTCCGGATACTTTATCCTTTTGTCGTTAGGACGGAATTCAATTCCCAAAACACTGCCCTTGTATTCAGCAGTGTTAAGAACAAAAAGCCCCGGGTAGTCATAAGTGCCAAAAGCTCCTATATAAGGCACAAGCTCCTTAGGATATATTGAACTAAAGAATTCATCTTTCCTCTTTTGGTCTGCGGGAACAAAATATAAAATTCGCTCGGGTTTGTAAAAATGATTAAATCGAAACTGCACTTTTTTAAACTCCTAAAACATGAAGACCCGGCACCATCTCGAAAGAATCACAAACACCCGGCACTCTTATATTCTACACCAGTAACAAAGAAATCGTCAACTTTACTTTTTAAACGCTACTTTACAAAGCAACTCTCTGCCACTTGTACAAAGCGGAAATTTATCTTAGAATAAGGATATTAAAAATAGTAACGCAAAAATTGATGCATTGGGGGAGAAAATGCACTTACAAACTTTTGCCGCAAACACAACAGAAACAGATCCTCAAAAGTTAATAGACACTTTTTTTACCGAATACCCCCAGTATTTTAGTCCGGAAGACGAAGCAAAAATCCGAAGCGCATGGGACTTCCTAATCGGAAAGACAAGGGACCTAAAGCGCAAGTGCGGACTTCCCTATTACCTTCACCCCATGAGAGTTGCATGCATACTTGCAGAAAGCCGCCTTGGTGCAGACGCAATAATCTCCGGAATCTTCCACAACATTCTGGACGTAGACAACGAATGCCTTGACGAAATAGAAAAACGCTTCGGAAAGGACGTTGCAAACATTGCAAAGGGAACCGCAAAAATCACCGGCCTAAAGATAAAGAGCAAAACCCTTCAGGAAGCAGATTCAATAAGAAAGATGCTCTTTGCTATGATAGACGACATCCGCGTAATACTCGTAAAACTTGCAGACCGTCTTGACCGCATGAGAAACCTAAAGTCCGTAGACGAACAGGCCCAGCGTGCGGTTGCAAAAGAAGTAATAGACATCTGGTGTCCGCTAGCAAGCCGCCTTGGTATGAGCGACGTAAAAAGCGAGATGGAAGACCTTAGCCTAAAATACTCAAACCCCGACGCATTCCAGCAGATAAAGGCAATTGTAGCGCAAAAAAAAGCTGAGCGTGCAGGCTACCTGGACAAGGCCGTAAAAAAGATTTACACCGCCGCAGAAAAATCAGGAATCAGCGTTACAATCACAAGCCGGGCAAAGCACTTTTATTCAATCTACCAAAAGATGAGGAAGCGCAACAAGGAAGCAGGTGAACTCTACGACCTTCTAGCCCTCCGCATAATCTGCCAGACCGCAAACGAATGTTACACGCTAATAGGAATTGTTCACGGTCTTTGGAAACCCATGGACGGACGCTTTAAGGACTACATAGCAATGCCAAAGCCAAACGGCTACCAGTCACTTCACACAACCGTCATCTGCGAAGGAAAGCCGCTTGAAATTCAAATCCGCACGCAGGAAATGCACAACATAGCAGAACACGGTGTTGCATCCCACTGGCTCTATAAAAAAGGCACAAACCACGACATGGTAAAGGCAGAAGACCTTAGCATCATAAACCAGCTAAGAAGCCTGCGCGACCAAAACCTAAGCGACGAACGCTTCTTCTCCGAGCTAAAGAATGAACTCTTGGGAGACAGCATTTACGTATTCACCCCGCGTGGAGAAGTAAAGGAACTACCCTCAGTCGCAAACGCAATCGACTTTGCATACGCAATACATTCAGACGTTGGCGAAAAAATTGTAGGTGCAAAGGCAGACGGAAAAATCATTCCGCTTACAGCTCCACTGCAGAACACGCAGATAATAGAAATACTCACAAACCCGCAAGCCCACCCGACTCAGGGACAGCTTCTTGCAGTAAAGACAGGAAAGGCTAGGCAAAAGATTCACTCATGGCTTACCGCAAACGACCCAACCTTTATCGATAAGGATGCACTGGAAAAGCGTGAAGCAGAAATTGCAGCAAACACAATCCACTCAAAGCAGGTAGCAGAAGAAAAGCGCAAAAAAAGAGCCGCCGCAAAAAAGACGGAAGTTGACTACACAGGAAAAATCCGCATAGAAAACACAACCAATTTTATGGTTACAATCGCAAAGTGCTGCTGCCCGGTTCCAGGAGACCCAATAGCAGGATACGTTTCCCGCAACAGGGGCATTACAATTCACAAGGCATCTTGCCTTACCTACCTCCGCATACAGGATGTGGAAAAGCGCACCGTAAAAGTTGAATGGGATACAGGAAAGCAAAAGTCCGCAAAGCAGATTGAAGCAGAAAATAAGCGCAAAGAAAAAATGCGTGAACAGGCAATCGCAAAGAACAAGTACAACCGCCAGCGCTAGATTTTAAAGCCTTATGCCTTACGCCCAAAAATGTCCCGCAAGTCACCGTTAAGGTCTTTAAAAATCCTCGTGTCCTTTAAACCGGAACTCCTAAAGATGTACTCGGTCATCTCCGCATTGTATTCACCGGCTTCCGCAATAAGAACTCCATCCGGGGAAAGATGTGCATTCGCCTGCGGAACAAGATTCCTCATTATGCCAAGTCCGTCTTCCTGACCGGTTGGGTCTCCGCTTATGCTTACGTCTCCGTCCAGGGCAAGAATCGGTTCGCTACGTCCGTCCTTCAACAAATCATGGGCTTCCCTGGAAGGAATATACGGTGGGTTTGTTACAATAAGATCAAAGGTTCCGCTAAGGGCCTCAAACAAATTTGTCCTAACAAAGCGCACCCTTTCCAACAGGTCTGCAGAAGAGGATTTTTCAGCCAAAAGTTTCTGGGCATTCTGTCTAGCAATATCCAGTGCAGATGAACTTATGTCCGCAAGAACAATAAGCGGCAGTTTATCTTTGGGAAGGAATTTTGCACACTCAAGAAGGATGCTTATTCCAACGCAGCCGCTTCCGGTACACATGTCGCATATTGTTAAAAGGCGAATCTTTTGTCTTAGGGGATTGCTGTTTGCCGAAGAATTTGAATCCAAAGAAATAAAGCACTTTTCTTTTATAACATCAAGCGCTTTTTCTACAAGAAGTTCCGTGTCCGGCTTGGGAATTAAAACATCCGGGGTAACTAAAAAATCGTAGCCGTAGAATTCCTTGTGGCCGGTTATGTAGGCTACGGGGAGACCTGTCTTTCTTGCCGCAATATAAGAAGCAAACATTTCTTCTTCTTCACAAGAAAGCTCATGGTCCCTCTTAAAAATCAAATCGGTCTTGCTTAAGCCGCTTACCGCTCCCAAAAGAACATCGCTGTCCAGCTGGGCGGAAGGGCTTGTCTTTTCAAGAGAATCAAAACCGTATTTTCTTGCCTCTTGAACCGTCATTCGGCAAGCTGCTCTTCTTTTGCGTAAACGTTAAGCGCATCAAGCATTTCGTCCATGTTTCCCATCATGAATGAAGGAAGGTTGTGGAGCGAAAGGTTTATGCGGTGGTCCGTTATGCGGTCCTGTGGAAAGTTGTAAGTGCGGATTTTTTCACTTCTAGCCCCGGAACCAACCATGGTCTTTCTAGAAGCAGAACGCTCAGCCTGTTTCTTGCTTTCTTCAAGGTCAAAAAGTCTTGCGCGCAAAATCTGGAATGCTTTAGCCTTGTTCTTGTGCTGGCTTTTTTCATCCTGCTGAATTACGACAAGTCCTGTTGGAATATGTGTAAGGCGAACGGCAGAGTCTGTAGTGTTAACACACTGTCCACCTGGTCCACCTGCACGCATTACGTCAACGCGTACGTCTTCCGGCTTTATTACAATTTCTGTTTCGTCTGCTTCGGGAAGAACCGCCACCGTTGCTGTGGAAGTCTGAAGGCGTCCCTGGGATTCAGTTGCAGGAACACGCTGAACACGGTGAACGCCGCTTTCCCAACGGAGTGTTCCGTAAACAAATTTTCCGCTGATGTTTGTAACGATTTTGTTAAAGCCGCCAACTTCCGTTTCCTGAGCTTCCATTGTCTCTGTCTTCCAGCCTTTGCGCTCTGCAAGGTGGGAGTACATTTCCCAAAGGTCGCGTACAAAAAGAGAAGCCTCGTCTCCACCAGCCGCACTGCGGATTTCCAGAATGATGTTTTTTTCATCAAGGGGATCCGGAGGAATCAGCTTAAGTTTTATCTGCTCTTCTATTTTTGGCTGCTGCTCCTCAAGTTCCTTAAGCTCTTCGCGGGCCATTTCCTTCATCTCTGCGTCATCTTCTTTTGTGATCATCAGAGTGTCGTCTTCTATGCCCTTGAGTATTCTTTTGTATTCATCATAAAGTACCATTAAATCGGAAAGGTACTGATTTTCGCGCATCACGTCCTTGTATTTCTTCTGATCTTTTACAAGCTCAGGGTCTGCAACCATTTTGGTTACTTCTGCAAAGCGGACGGTCAAATCTTCAAGTTTCTTAATCAAATCCATAGCGGTAGAATTATATTGAATTCCTTGGAAAAATTCAACACATCGCTTAAGGACGGAAGGGCTGGAATTGCACCGCGCTTTGTTACGCAAAGGGATGCCACGCAGTTTGCAAAGCTAATGTCCATTTCTATTTCTTCCCTGCTAAAGTCAAAGGGATTTTCCCTCCGCGTAAGGGCATAGAGCAAACCGCCGGTAAAGGAGTCTCCAGCGCCAGTCGTGTCCACAACATTTACATTTGGAACCGCAATTGTTCCTTCAAAAGACCCGCCGGGAATTCTTGCTGAATAATACACGCCCCTGCTTCCAAGGGTAACAAGAACAAGCCGTGCCCCCTTCTCATGAATTAAAGCTGCCCCCTCTGCATACGAAATGTCCTTTCCAAATAAAAGTGCAAGTTCCTCGTCGGAGATTTTTACCATGTCAGAAAAAGGCAACATAGACTTCATCTTTTCAAGGGCATCTTCCCTTCCACCCCAAAGACGCTCCCGGTAATTTGGATCGTAGGAAATAAAACCGCCCGCTTCCCTAACAATGCATATAGCTTCTTCTTGCGCAGAGGCAGAAGGTTCATCGGTCAAAGAAAGGGATCCAATCTGCAAGAACTTTGTTGAAGACAAAATGTCCCTGTCCAAGTCTGAAGGTGAAAGGCATGTGTCCGCACCTGGATTCCTGCAAAAAGAAAATTTCCTCTCACCATTTTCATCAAGGCTAACAAAGGCAAGTGTCGTGTGCTGCTTTTTTGTAGTACGCATTCCGCTAGTGTCCACATTTATCTTTTCAAGGGCATCCCGTAAGTCTTTACCAAATGAATCTTCACCTGTCATTCCAATAAAGGAAGATCGTCCTCCAAGTTTTGCTACAGCGGCGGCACAGTTTGCAGGAGCACCACCTGGATTTTCCTCATAGATATTTTTACCGTCAGCATTTTTTCCCGCAGCAGTAAAGTCAATCAGAATCTCCCCCAAGGCGGTAACATCATATTTCTTCTGCATAGCATTCCCCTTCAAGTTGAATTTTTAGCCAAAAAGCTTCTTTAATTTTTCTAGCGACAAATCTTTTGTGGAATCAAAAACAATGTCCGCTTTGCTAACATCGTCCCCGCTCGATTTTAAACCGCAGGCTTTTATTCCGGCAGACTTTATTGCGCATACCCCGGAACGGGC
>JAGACC010000090.1 GCA_017614295.1 Treponema sp. | reverse complement strand
GATTGCTGCAACCAAAAGGCTTATGCCGGCAAAGACAAAAAACTTTACAATCTGGCTTTTAGTGTTAAAGCCGAAAGAATCGTAGCCTTTTGCACCAGCGGTCTCTGGATAAATCTTCTGTGGAATTTTCCATTTTGTTAGGAATAGCCAGTCAAACAAGAATGTTTAGCCACAAAGGCCTGTCGGGCATTTTCATCATCATTTTTGTTAAATCTTCCGGCAAGCCAAAATGTTCTGCTCCAAATTTCGGAATCAAAATGGCAAAATCCAGCAAAAGTACCGTTGCCAGTACACAGACAATAATCAGCATAATAATAGTGTTCAACATTTTCTAACTCCTCCGAGGGGCATTACCACGAACCAATTAATCATTGGTTACAAAAATTAGCAAAAACTAACACACACTTATAATATTCACTTTTCGCTTCTTATTCAAGAACAAACTGGTAAATGGCTGTGAGAAATCCGAATGCAACCTACGCCGCCGTGTAGGGGCGCACGAAGTGCGTTGCGGAGCAATGGAGGCGAAGGCCGGAACCCCGAAAGGGCGGTGACGCATAGGCACATCCGGTCGAGTTAGTCAAGAAAGGGATGGTAGAGCATACAAGGGTATCGTCCAGAAGAGATTTTTTTTATACCAGGAAATTCAGTACCACAAGTGCAGCCACCAGAGAAGGGATTCCTATTCTTCCACCGTAGCGGACAAAATCCCGCCAGCCAAAGGAAAGCCCCTGCCCGCGCAAGATTTTCTGCCACATAAGACCCGCAAGCGCACCAAAGGGAGTTAGGAAAGCACCAAGGTTTGAACCCGCCGTAACCGCAAGAACCGCCCCTACCCGCTGAGCTTCGGGAACATTCTGCGTTACCGCGCTAAAGAGCACGCTCATCGGAATGTTGTTCATAAGGTTGCAGGCAAAGAAAGAAACGACTCCGTACTTGAAGACCTCTGCCCCTTTTCCAATAAGCGAATACAAAAGTGAGGGAAGCTTAAAGTATTCAAGCACCACCACAATCACGAACATAAGCAATAGGAAGGGCACCAAATTCCAGGGAGCCCTCTTTATGCAGCGGACAAACTCCGAAGGGTAGCGTCTTTTTATGGCAGCATAGAGCAGGTTCCAAAGGGCAAGGCTTAGCACGCACAATACGGACACCTGCCACATCTCCACCCCTAGAAAGGAACTTATGCTTAAAGCCAGGGTGCAAAGGGCAAGGTGCAAGATTCCCACAATCAAAAGAAACGGAGAAGTTATGTGTCCCGCAGGCGTTATGCCAACAGACATTTTCTGCTTGAATTCATTTTCAAAGCAGAACTGAAGCAAAAGGAAAGAAGCAAATCCTGCAGCGGCGGTCGGAAGAATCATAGTCCTCAGGTAGACAAAAAAATCAATTCCAAGGCTGCTTGCAAGATAGATGTTGGTTGGGTTTCCAATAATCAGTGCCATACTCCATGTGTTTGCCGCTACAAAAACCGTAAACAGATAGGGTATGGGATTTATCTTTGCGCTTGAAGAAAAGTAGCAGATAAAGGGCGTAAAGGTAAGCACGATTATGTCGTTACTTGTGAATACAGTAAGAACGGAAACCGTAGTGTAAAGGAGGTAAAAAAGCTTTCTACGGCTCTGCCCTGCTTTTTTTAGGGCAGCGTTTGCAAGTACCTTAAAAAAGCCAAGTTCATCAAGAAAGACGGAAAGAACCGTCATGGAAATGAATAGCCCCAGAATCTTTATGGGATTAACAGCTCCGGGCGAAAAAACGGAGTTCAACACATATCGTAAAAACATTTGCCTAAGAATATACAGCAAACATTTTTTTCTTGTCAATTAGGGAAGACAAGTTCCAATTCAAAATTTTTAATTCAAAAAAGAATTGTCCAAAAACCAGCTGCTACAAACATAATTCCCAGAATCGGAATTGCACATCCCTTATTAAATGAACCTTCCGAATTCTCATAGTCTTCAATGCACTTGGGAAAAGTCATCAGCATACCCACTCCCAGAATCATAATAAAAAGACCGGCAACATTTTCGACAACTTTTTTATTCAAAGCACTCAAGTCAAAGAAAAGTAAACACAACACTGCAAAAATACAAGCAGCTGCAATAATGGCAAAACCTATAATTTCAAAAAGAACAGACTTCCTTAGCTTTTTCCCATTTGCTGATTTTTTGTCTTTTGAATTTTCCGCTTTTAAAAGCATTTCGTATTGGCTATTGAACAAGCTAACTAGTTCATTATAGTTTCCATAGGAAAGAAATTTTTCTTTTTCATTTATACTTACGCGAAGTGTTTTTTCATCATGGGCAACTTCAATAAAATTCTTTCCACGCTTACAGCCAAAAACTATTTTATCCTCAAAGAATTTTTCCAAATCACTTTCAGAAGGAATTTGCTCTTCAAATTTTAGAAGGCTGCCCAGAGTGTGCATCTTGAAGTCTTTGGTCTGGCAGTACCATTCCAATTTCATAAGAAACCTTAGTTTTTGCCAGAAACTTTTACGCTTGCCTTTGTCTTTATGCTGCGTCCGTTGCACAACAATGAAACTTGATAAGTTCCCTTTTCCAAAGGCGTAACGAATGCAACAGTTATAAAGCCGTCTTCAGACAAATAGCATTCACACTTTTGCTCACCAATATATGCTTCCAGCCCCATCTTGCCAAATTCATCAGCAGGAATCTCGGTCTTGCAAAGCTTTATCTCGTTGGTCATGCCTTTGTTAACAAGAGTATCTATCTTTGTCTTTGAATTTTTCATGCCGCCAATGCAGTCAAAGATTTCTATCTTACCGCATTTTATTTCACTTCCACCGGCAACCATCTTTACGTCAAGGCTCCCCTTTTCGGAAGGAACTTCATATTTTACTACAAATATATTTGGATCTTCAATTTCTACAGAAAGTGCTTTTTGCTTTCCAACAAAGGCTTCAAACTTGTCAAGGTGGGGCTTAAATGACGCAAGGTCACCTTCCGCAGTTATTTTTACGGATGCTATGGTTCCCTGCCTTATAACATCATTATTTCCTTCTGCCTTTAACGCGCCAAAGTCATTCTGTATGAATTCAGTCTTTACCGCAGATGGATAGCTGTTCGTATAGAAAACAAGGTCTTCGCCCTCTTCTGATATTTCTTCCAGAGGTATGGTAAAGCTTGCCTTCTTTCCGTCTGAAGAAACTGAGTCTGGCAAGAATTCTTTTTGGCTTACGGATGTAACGGCCTTTAGGTTGGACATGCGGAGTTTTTCGCCTGTAACATTCAGCTTAATCTTACCGGTTGACTTTATGTACTTAAGAACCTCAACTTTTTTTCTGGAAACAGAGTCTACCCTTCCTTCCATTATGCTGTTAAATGCCTGAACCGCGTTAAAGTCTTCGCTTCCTACGTAAACTTTTTTTAGGTCAAGATCCATTTCCTTAAGATAGTTGGTCCATGAGGAATTGTAGGTAAAATTCTGCGCAGGAATCCAGTTTATGTTTCCGTACAAAAGCTTGAGTCCCGTAAGCTCAACGTGAACCTGTCCGGAATCCAATATCTTTGAAACAGAGGAATTGAGTCCCCTAAGCTGGCATTCTGCGTTGTGCAAATAGCCTGTATAGGGATGGTAAGACCCCATTTCGTCTGTGTCCTTTACGTTCATTGAGTAAAGGCTTCCACCGTGCATTGAATAATCGTAGTAGTTCTTAAGGGTTCTTCTGTCGTAGCGCTTGCTCAAAACAAGCTTCTCTCCTTTTAAAAAAGCCCTGCCGTCCGGACCGATTATTTCTAATGTGCACAGGTAGGGAATAAAGTTGTATGCGTCATAGTAGCCTGTCTTGTCGTGAATTACGCTTTTGCTTATTTCTGCATTCCATGCTGGCGAAAGTGTGGGTTCCAGTTTTCCGTCCCAGTAAGGCATCATTCCCCTGAACCTTGAAAAGTCATAGTCCAGGTTTCCTTCATGATATTTTCCGTTGCAGATTCCTTCTTTGAATCCGTATATCAATGGGGTTCCGTTTTTTTCAAATTCACTGTTAACAAGGTTACCGGCTATCTTTCCTGTAGTATTTGCGCTTTCTGAAGGCCAAAGCCAAAAGTCATTCCAGAAGGACATATCGTTTATTCTGTCCGACAAGTTGTCTGGATTTTTCTGTCTTGCCTTGTGCAGTCCCGGTATGATGATATTCTTCATCAGGACATTGTATTTTCCGCAGATGCTATAGTTCCAAGAAATGTAATATATTCCGTTCTGTACGTCATAGGAGGAGCTTCCCTTTAGCAAAGAAAAGTCTATGCTGTAGGGGCAAAATTCTGTCCAATACTTCTCCGCGTTGATGCAAAGCTCTTTCCATGCAAGCTGAAAGTCGTAGCCGGTCAACTTCTTGTAGCCAGGATTTCCAGATTTTATTTCATTTGCAAGAGAAGTGTATCCGTCCAAAGCCTCACTTGCAGATTTTGAAACTTCTTCGAAAAAATTCTCGTCGGGGACAAAGTCTTTTTTTTCTTTATCTGCTTTTTCTAAATCGGACTGACGCTTTTTTTGTGCAGAAACGGAGGCGCTTACTATTGCATCGTAATAATAGCCCAATGCATAGGCATACTCACCAGATTTTTCATATCTTTTGGCTTTTCTTAATAAATCAGAATAATTACTTGTATTCGAAAACAAGTTTCCACAACAAAAGAGTATAATCGCTACTAAAATACTATATTTACAGTTTGACATCATATACTTTTTTTATTGAAAAGGAATAAAAAAAGCCGGCGGCCTCCTACTTTCGCGGCGCAGGGCCACTATCATCGGCGCTGTGGGGCTTGACTTCCGTGTTCGGGATGGGAACGGGTATGGCACCCACGCCATGGCCACCGGCAATATAAACGGCCAGTGTGTTCTGCGGCAGCGCGCAGGGAAAAAACAGGAAACGCTCAAAAGGGATTGTGAAAAGGGAAGGGACAATATGGCCAAGCCTCGCGGCCTATTAGTACGGCTCGGGTGAGCGCGTCGCCGCGCTTGCGCCTGCCGCCTATCAACCCGGTGGTGTGCCGGGGGCCTTCGGTGGGGTCGAGCCCCATGGGATGCCTATTCTCGGGGCGGGCTTCCCGCTTAGATGCTTTCAGCGGTTATCCCTTCCCGACTTAGTTACCCGGCGTGTGCCGCTGGCGCGACAACCGGCAAGCCAGAGGTCGGTCCGCCTCGGTCCTCTCGTACTAAAGGCGGCCCCCCACAGGCATCCAACGCCCGCAACAGATAGGGACCGAACTGTCTCGCGACGTTCTGAACCCAG